>SSTA01000125.1 GCA_009469685.1 Azonexaceae bacterium
CATCATCGCCGCCCTGGTGCTCAATGCCCTCAACAGCAACATCGCCCTCTATATCTCGCCCACCGACGTCGCCGCCGGCAAGGCGCCCAAGGACAAGGTCTTCCGCATCGGCGGCCTGGTCAGGGAAGGGAGCCTCAAGCGTCAAGCCGACGGTGTCACCGTGAGCTTCGTCGTCACCGACACCGACAAGGATCTCACGGTCAACTACAAGGGCATCCTGCCGGATCTGTTCAAGGAGGGTAAGGGTGTAGTCGCCCAAGGCAAGCTGGTCGCCGACGGGGTTTTCGTCGCCCAAGAGGTGCTCGCCAAACACGACGAGAATTACATGCCTCCGGAGGCGGCCAAGGCAGTGGGCGACGCCCATGCCCGGGCCGCGGAGAAGAAAGCCGCCGAAGCAGCGGGCGGCACCGCAGCGGCCAAGCCGTCCGCCAGTTACTAAGTCCGAGGTTCTCTCCATGATCCCCGAAATCGGGCATTTCGCCCTCATCCTGGCCCTTGTCGTCGCCGCCATTCTCGGTACCCTGCCGCTCCTTGGCGCCCACAAGAATCGTCTCGCCTGGGTCGCCCTCGCTCGACCCGCGGCGATGGTTTTCGCCCTCCTTGTCACCTTTTCCTTCGCCTGCCTGACCCAGGCTTTCGTCACCAACGACTTCTCGGTCGTCTATGTGGCCCAGCACTCCAATTCCCTCCTGCCTATCCAATATCGGATCGCCGGCGTCTGGGGTGGCCACGAAGGCTCGCTCCTCCTGTGGATGCTGATGCTGTCCTGGTGGACCGCGGCCGTCGTGCTCTTCTCCAGGCAATTGCCGGAGACCATGGTGGCTCGCGTTCTCGGCACCCTGGGCCTGGTGGCCTTCGGCTTCCTGCTCTTCATCCTATTGACGTCCAATCCTTTCGAGCGCCTGTTGCCCGGTGCCGAGGAGGGCCGCGACCTCAACCCGCTGCTGCAGGATCCCGGCCTCGTCATCCACCCGCCGTTGCTCTACATGGGTTACGTGGGTTTTTCGGTGGCCTTTGCTTTTGCCATCGCCGCCCTGCTCTCCGGTCAACTCGACGCGGCCTGGGCCCGCTGGTCCCGTCCCTGGACCACCGCCGCCTGGATCTTCCTCACCCTGGGCATCGCCATGGGGTCCTGGTGGGCCTATTACGAATTGGGCTGGGGCGGCTGGTGGTTCTGGGATCCGGTGGAGAACGCCTCCTTCATGCCCTGGCTGGTGGGGACTGCCCTGGTCCATAGCTTGGCGGTGACCGAGAAGCGAGGCAGCTTCAAGAACTGGACCGTACTCCTGGCCATCTCGGCTTTTTCCCTTTCGCTCCTGGGCACCTTCCTCGTCCGCTCCGGCGTACTGACCTCGGTCCATGCCTTCGCCACCGACCCGGCCCGCGGCATCTTCATCCTGGTATTCCTCGCCACGGTGATCGGCTCCTCGCTGGCCCTGTTCGCCTGGAGAGCGCCCAAGGTCGGCCTGGGCGGGCGCTTCGGCGTGATTTCCCGGGAGGCGATGTTGCTCACCAACAATGTCCTGCTGGTGGTCGCCGCCGCTACCGTCCTCTTGGGCACGCTCTACCCGCTGCTCGTCGACGCCCTGCACCTGGGTAAGATTTCCGTCGGGCCACCTTACTTCAACGCCGTCTTCGTGCCGGTCATGGCGCCGGTACTCTTCCTCATGGGAGTCGGTCCCTTTGCCCGCTGGAAGGAAGCCTCGCTGTCCGAAATTGCGCGCACCGTGCGTTGGGCCTTCGTGGCCGCCCTTGGGGTGGCCATCGCCCTGCCCTTCGCCTACGGCAGCTGGACGCCCCTGGTCGGCTTGGGCCTCCTGCTGGCTGCCTGGATAGTGTTCACCGCTGGGATCAATTTCGTCGAGCGTGTCCAGGGCACCCGAGCCGGTCTGCCTTTCCTGACGGCTGCCTGTAGGCAGCCCCGCCATTTTTACGGGATGCATCTCGCTCACCTGGGGATCGCCGTCTTCGTGACCGGAGTGACTCTGGTCAGCGGCTTCCAGGACGAAAAGGACGTCAAGATGGAACCCGGAGATACGGTTACCGTGGCCGGGTACGCCTTCACCTTCAAGGGCGTCAAGGCCGTCGAGGGTCCGAACTACTCCGCCGCCCAGGGGGTGGTGGAGTTGTCGGTGGATGGCAAGTTCGTCCGCACGATGGCGCCGGAGAAACGCACTTACCGCTCGTCGGCCATGCCGATGACCGAGGCGGCCATCGACGCCGGCTTCCTGCGCGACGTCTATGTTTCCCTCGGCGAGCCCATAGAGCGGGACAAGCCCGAGGGCGCTTGGGCGGTACGCGTCTACTACAAACCCTTCGTCGACTGGATCTGGGGCGGTTGCGTTCTCATGGCCCTGGGGGGCCTCCTGGCGATGCTCGACCGTCGCTACCGGGTCAAGGCTCGGGTCGGGGCCAGCCTTCCCGCCGGAGCACAAAACGCATGAACAAATACCTCTGGATACTCGGCGGGTTCGTCGCCCTGGTGGTGCTGCTGGCCGTTGGCCTCGGCCTCAATCCCCGCGACGTGCCCTCGCCCCTGGTGGGCAAGCCGGCCCCCGCCTTTTCCCTCCCAGTCCTGGCCAAGCCGGACCAATCCTTCGGCCCCAAGGACATGGCGGGCAAGGTGTGGCTGCTGAACGTCTGGTCCTCCTGGTGCGTTTCCTGCCGTCAGGAGCATCCGGTGCTGGTCGAATTCTCCAAGCGCGCCAGCGTTCCCTTGGTCGGACTCAATTACAAGGAAGTACGGGGCGACGGCGAATTCGACATGAGCAAGATGACTCCAGAGGAAGAGAAGAAACTCAGCCTTGAGCGGGCCGGCCGCTGGCTCAGTCAGCACGGCGATCCATATGCCCTCTCGGTCCTCGACCTGGACGGGCGCGTCGGCATCGACTATGGCGTCTATGGCGTTCCCGAAACCTATGTCATCGACAAGGCAGGTCTGATCCGCATGAAGCACACCGGTCCCATCACACCGGAGGTCTTGAGCGGCACGATCCTGCCCCTGATCGGGGAATTGTCCAGATGAAGCGGCTGTTCCTCGCCTTCGTCCTGGTCTGCCTCGCCGCCGTAGCAGGCGCCAAGGATGCCGCGCCCCTGGCCGACGATCCGGTGGCGGAAAAACGCCTCATTGCGCTCTCCGAAGAATTGCGCTGCCTTGTCTGCCAGAATCAGAACATCGCCGATTCCCATGCGGAGTTGGCCCAGGACTTGCGGCGGGAAATCCGCGGCATGATCCAGGCCGGCAAGTCGGACAAGGAAATCATCGATTTCATGGTCGCCCGCTATGGCGATTTCGTCCTTTACCGGCCGCCGGTCAAGGCCACCACCCTCGTGCTCTGGGCCGGACCCCTGCTTCTCATGCTGGTCGGCCTGGTGGCGCTGGTGCGCTACCTGGGCCAGCGCAATCGCCGGGTCACCGACGATGCCCCGTTGACCGCCGACGAGGCTCGGCGCGCCGAAGCCCTCCTCAACGAAACCCGCAATCCATGACCCTTTTTGCCGTATTCGCGACGCTGCTCATCGTCGTCGTCGCCGCCTTTCTGCTGCCGCCACTCTGGTTTGGCCGGCGACCGGACGCCACCGCTGCCGGTCG
>SSTA01000126.1 GCA_009469685.1 Azonexaceae bacterium
AGCGGACCCAGGGTGTAGAAGGGGGCTTCCTTGCACCATTCCAGCTGCAGGTCCATGTTCTCCTTGATCAAGTGCATGGGAACGTGGCCAGGACCTTCGATCATCACCTGGACGTCGTGCTTCCAGGCGATGTCGGTCAGTTCGCCGAGGGTCTTCAGTTCGCCCAGTTGGGCTTCGTCGTTGGCATCGTAGATCGACCCGGGGCGCAGCCCGTCGCCAAGGCTGAAGGCCACGTCGTAGGCCTTCATGATGTCGCAGATGTCCTCGAAGTGGGTATAGAGGAAACTCTCTTTGTGGTGGGCCAGACACCACTTGGCCATGATCGACCCGCCGCGTGAAACGATGCCGGTCATGCGGTTGGCGGTGAGGGGCACGTAGCGCAGCAAAACGCCGGCATGGATGGTGAAGTAATCGACGCCCTGCTCGGCCTGTTCGATCAGGGTGTCGCGGAAGATTTCCCAGGTCAGTTCCTCGGCCTTGCCATTGACCTTTTCCAGGGCCTGGTAGATGGGCACCGTGCCGATGGGGACCGGCGAGTTGCGGATGATCCACTCGCGCGTCTCGTGGATGTTCTTGCCGGTGGACAGGTCCATCACCGTATCGCCGCCCCAGCGGATCGCCCAGGTCATCTTCTCGACCTCTTCCTGGATGCTGGAGCCCAGCGCCGAGTTGCCGATGTTGGCGTTGATCTTGGTGAGGAAATTGCGGCCGATGATCATCGGCTCGCTTTCCGGGTGGTTGATGTTGTTGGGGAGGATGGCGCGGCCGCGGGCGATCTCGCTGCGGACGAACTCGGGGGTGATTTCTTCCGGGATCGATGCGCCGAAGTTCTGTCCCCGGTGCTGGCGGGAGAGAAGCGCCGCGAGCTTTTCGCCCTGGGGACCGGAGGCCTTGAGGCCCTCGACGTAGGCGCGGCGATTGTTGTTCTCGCGGATGGCGACGAATTCCATTTCGGGCGTGACGATGCCGCGGCGGGCGTAGTGCATCTGGGTGACGTTTGCGCCGGACTTCGCACGCAGGGGCTTGCGGTGGAGACCGGGGAAGCGCAATTCGTCCAGGGACTTGTCGCGGGCGCGGGTGCGGCCAAAGTCCGAAGTCAGCCCGGCGAGTTCCTCGGTGTCGCCGCGCTCGGCGATCCAGCCGGCGCGCAGCGCGGGCAGGCCGGAGCGGATGTCGATCTTGGCCGCCGGGTCCGAATAGGGGCCGGAGCAATCGTATACATAGATGGGCGGGTTCTTCTCGCCCCCGAAGGCGGTGGGCGTGTCGGCCTGGGCAATTTCGCGCAAGGGCACCCGAATGTCCGGGCGCGACCCCTCGACGTAGATCTTGCGGGAATTGGGGAGGGGCTGGATCGCCGCTTCGTCCACGTGGGCGCGGGCGGCGACGAATTGATCCTTGGCATTCATGGGGGCTCCTTGCAGCGGCGGGGGCAGGACGGGCAAGGAGCGAGCGATTCGTTTCCCTACGACGGCATGACCCGGTCAGGTTCGAAGGGACTCTCTCAGCCCGGTCGGGCACCCCTAACGATGCGTTGGAAGTTACTGGAAAGCGTGGTGCAACGCAAGGCACCGGGCGGGGTGTCTCCGGTGCGGTCTTTGCAGCGCCAACGCGACGAATAATCGGTCCGTCGGCTCAAGCTTGGCGGGATTACGGCCGAAATAGGGCGTGCAAGCGTAGAATCGCACGAGAAATCCAAAGAGAAAAGAAAAGGGACATCCGTATGAGCCGTCACGCCTTCGTCGTCTGGGCGCTGCTCTTGCCGGCGTCAGTTTTCGCCGCGCCCACCTGGCAGGTGATTTCGTCGGAGGCAGGCAAGCGTATCGAGATCGACCGAACGACCATCAAGCGCGACGAGGGCGGAAAGATCACCGCGGTCGGGCGCCTGGTGTTGGAAAAGGACATCGTCGATCCGAGTTCGGGCAGTGCCTATCGCATCATCGAGGCGACCACCCGGTACGACTGCGTGTCGCGCAATGCGGCAACGCTGAAGCGCGCGTTCAAGAAGAGCGACGGCGAAATCCTCCGCGAAGAGGAGCCTAAGTCCTCCGAACTGCCGGTGCGCAGCGGGACCGTCGATGACAAGGTCCTGCGCGAAGTGTGCCGGCCGACCAAGAGCGACGCCCGGGAAGTGGCCGAAAAGGCCAATGAGGCGGCTGGCCAGTTGAAGAAGGCCAACGAGGAGATGCTCAAGAAAGAAGTGGCCAAGGCGGAAGCCGCGGAATCGGTGAAGAAATCGCCTCCGCCGGCGGTTAAAACGATGCCGCGGCCAGGGCCGACCCCGGGGCATGCCAAACCTGCACCGGCTGCCGAGCCCGCCGCGCCGATGCCGGCCCCGCAGCCGGCTGCCCACGTGGAATCCGCGCCCAAGGCGCGAGTAGTCGCCGTGCGCAGCCGCCAAGCAAGCGCCCAGGTCGCATCCCCCCATGATCTCCACTGGAGCTACGAAGGCGATGGAGGGCCGGAACACTGGGCTGCGCTCGATCCCAAGAACGTCCTCTGCGGCACTGGTCAGCGCCAATCCCCGATCGACATCCGCGAGGGCATCCGCGTCGATCTGGAGCCGATCAAATTCGACTACAAACCTTCCGCCTTCCGCATCGTCGATAACGGCCACACCGTCCAGGTGGCGCAATACGGCGGGGCGATTTCCGTCAGCGGCAAAACCTATGAACTGGTCCAGTTCCACTTCCACAAACCGGCCGAGGAGAAGGTCAACGGACGCAGTTTCGACATGGTCGCCCACCTGGTCCATCGGGCAGACGACGGCAAATTGGCCGTGGTGGCCATCCTGATGGAAAAAGGCAGCGAGCATCCCTTCGTCCAGACTCTCTGGAATAACCTCCCGCTCGAGCGCAATCTGGAAATGAGCGTTGCCCAGTCCATCGATCTCAACGGGCTCTTGCCGGAGAATCGAAATTACTTCACCTACATGGGCTCGCTGACGACTCCGCCGTGTAGCGAAGGGGTGCTCTGGCTGGTCCTGAAGCAGCCGATCCAGGTATCCGCCGACCAGGTCGCCATCTTCTCCAGGCTCTATCGCAATAACGCCCGGCCCATTCAGTCGGCAAGCGGCCGCCTGATCAAGGAAAGCCGTTGACCCTCTTCCGGTGGCGATGGTAGGTTGCTGACCGTTCGGTCATTAACCGCCCATGTCCGCAGCGCTACTCCCCCGCAAACGCCGCAAGGAAGACCGCCCCAACGAACTCCTGGAAGCGGCGCTGGACCTCTTCGTCGAGAAGGGATTCGCAGCGACGCGCCTGGAAGACATCGCCACTCGCGCCGGAGTATCGAAAGGGACCTTGTATCTCTATTTCGCCGGCAAGGAAGCCTTGTTCAAGGCCGTCATCCAGGACGGATTGATTCCGGCGCTGGCCGAACTCGAAGCCCTGCTGGCGGGTCACGAAGGTTCGGCGTTCGACCTGATTCGCGCCCTGGTCGAACGCTGGTGGTCCATGGTCGGGGAGACGCGTTACTCGGGGATTCCCAAACTGATGATCGCCGAGGCGCGCAATTTCCCCGAGGTGGCCCACTTCTATTACGAAAATGTCGTCCGGCGCGGCCGCAAGGTTTTCGCCGCTGCCCTGGAGCGGGGAATGGCCAGGGGTGAATTCCGGGCGCTGGAAGTGGGCGCCTGTGTCGATGTCCTCATTGCCCCCATGCTGATGCTCGTGGTCTGGCGCCATTCCCTCGCCCACTGTTGCCTGGCCGAACAAGAGCCGCGGGCCTATCTGGAAATGTACCTGGAGATGCTGCGGGGAGGGCTGGCCGCACCTGGGCTATAATCCCCGTTTCCCACCCCTGTAATATTAGTTTCGTCTAATATATCTCGTGCGGAGAGCACCATGAATATCGAGCAAGCACGCTTCAACATGATCGAACAACAGATTCGGCCCTGGGAGGTCCTGGATCCGACGGTTCTCGATCTTCTTTTCGTCGTCAAGCGCGAGGATTTCGTTCCCGAGGCCTATCGGGCGCTCGCCTTCGCCGACATGGAAATTCCCATCGGCCAGGGCCAGGCCATGCTGGCACCCAAGATCGAGGCCAGGCTCCTGCAAGAATTGGGAGTACGGAAGACCGACAAGATCTTGGAAATCGGCTCCGGTTCAGGCTATATGGCCGCCCTCCTCGCGGCGCGCGGCGAGCACGTGGTGACCGTCGAAATCAATCCCGAATTGGCCGATGGCGCGCGGCGCAACCTCGAGAGGGCCGGCGTCACCAACGTTGCCGTCGAAACCGGCGATGGTGCACAGGGTTGGTCCCACCGCGGGCCCTACGACGTCATCGTCGTCTCGGGGGCGCTTGCCGAAATTCCCGAAACGCTGCTCAAGCAACTGCGGGTCGGCGGCCGCCTCGCCGCCATCGTGGGCGAAGCGCCGGTCATGGAAGCCCAATTGGTGACCTGTACCGCACCGGGCGTCTATAACACGGTCAATCTGTTCGAGACGGTTGCCCCGCTGCTCAAGGCTCCGGCCAAGAGTGGCTTCGCGTTCTGATGAAGCAGCTGGCTCCGAAGGATCTCGCGGACTGGCTGGCCGATTCCGGGCGAGCCGCGCCGGTGCTTCTGGATGTACGCGAACCTTGGGAATTCGAGACCTGCCACCTCGCCGGCGCCCAGCTCATTCCCATGCGCGAGGTGCCGGCCCGTCTGGGGGAACTCGATCCGGCCCAGGAGACAGTGGTGGTGTGTCACCACGGGGGCCGCAGTCTGCAGGTGGCGCTGTTTCTGGAACGCAACGGATTTTCCCAGGTGCTCAATCTGGACGGCGGTGTGGATCGTTGGGCCCAGCAAGTCGATCCGGCCATGCGTCGATACTGACCATGAGGGCGGTCGGATTCCTTCTGCTGAGCCTGCTCGCCGTCGGGTCGGCCGGAGCGGCCGATCTCCTCCAGATCTATCGGGAAGCGGTCGACAACGATCCGTCTTTCGCCGGCGCCCGGGCCTCGGCCGATGCCGGCCGGGAAAAGCAGGCCCAGGGGTTGGCCGGTTTGTTGCCCAGCCTCACGCTTTCCGGGAACACGGTCTGGAATGAAAATGAACTCAGAATCGGCCAAACCGCGACCGTCAAACCCCACTACAACAGCAACAGCTACTCGGCGACCCTGAGCCAGCCGCTCTTTCGCTGGCAGAACTGGGTGCAATACGGTCAGGGCCGGCATCAGGCCGCCCTCGCCGAAGCGCAGCTGCAACAGGCACGCCAGGATCTGATTCTGCGGGTGGCCCAAGCCTACTTCGACGTGCTCTATGCCGAAGAGAATCTCAGGGCCCTGGAGGCCAACAAGGCAGCCATTGCGCAGCAGTTGGAGGCGGCCAAGAAGAATTTCGAAGTAGGGACCAGCACCATCACCGACACCCATGAGGCCCAGGCGCGCTACGACCTGGCCGTAGCCCAGGAAATCGGTGCCCAGAGCGAGCTGGAGGTCCGGCGGCGGGCGCTGCAGTCCATCATCGGCCGCGAGCCGGGGGCGCTGGCCCAGGTCAAGCCCGACGCCAAGCTGCTCCCGCCGGTGCCGGCGGAGATGAATCGCTGGGTCGAGGCGGCGGAGAACGGCAGCTTCACGGTCCAGATCCAGCAGGCCAACGCCGAAATCGCCGATCTGGAGGTGTCCAAGCAGCGGGCCGGACATTATCCGACCCTCGACCTGGTGGCCAACGCCGGACGCAATCGGGCGGTATCGTCCGGCGTGCCCCCCACGCCGCTGGAAACCGATTTCCAGAGTATCGGGCTCCAACTGTCGCTTCCCCTCTTTCAGGGCGGTCTGGTCATGTCCCGCGATCGCGAGGCGGTCGCCAATCGGGCGGCGGCCCAGGCTTCCCTTGAAGCGGCACGGCGAGCGGCAGTCCTTTCGGCACGCCAGAACTTCCTGGGCGTGGTGAACGGCCTGGCCCAGCTCCGAGCCCTGGCCGCGGCCAAACTGTCCTCCCAGTCGGCCCTGGAGTCGAACAAGCTGGGCTACGAAGTCGGCGTGCGCATCAATATCGACGTACTGAACGCCGAGAATCAGGTCTATCAGACCCGCCGCGATTTCGCCAAGGCCGCCCTCGATACCCTCATGGCCCAGTTGAAGCTCAAGGCCTCGGTGGGCGCCCTGGCGGAAGACGATCTGGTTCAGGCCAACGGCCTTCTCGATCCCGCCAGCGCTCGATAAGCGCCAGGGTGCGCTGGGTGGCTCCCCGATGGGTTGCCGCGAACGAGGAGGCGGCGGTTGCCATGGTGGCCAAAGCCGCCGGGTCATCCAGGAGTTCAGCCACTGCCGCCCCGAGTTCCTCGGCTGCGTCGAGCTGGCGAGCGGCGCCGGCGGCAACGGCGTCGGCCGTCGCCTGGGCGAAATTGAAGGTGTGCGGGCCGATGACGACGGGGCAGCCGCAGGCGGCGGCCTCGATCAGATTCTGTCCGCCGAGGGGCAGCAGGCTCCCGCCGACAAAGGCCAGATCGGCAGCCGCGTAGTAAGCGGCCAGTTCGCCCATCGAATCGCCGATCCAGATGCGGGATTCGGGGGCGGGAAACCCGCTACTGCGACGGGTCGGTTCGCGGCCCGTGGCTTCGGCGGCGAGGCGGGTGACCTCGTCGAAGCGCTGGGGATGCCGGGGGACGAGTATCAGGAGGACATCGCCAGGCAATCGCGCATGCGCGGCGAGTACCAGGGCTTCCTCTCCCTCCCGGGTACTGGCCGCCAGCCAGATCCGGCGCTTGCCCAAGGATTGCCGCCAGCTTCGGCCGAGTTCGAGCAGATCGGGGCGCGGGGTCACGTCGAATTTGAGGTTGCCGCACACCTCTACGGCGGGCGTTCCCAGTTCCCCCAGCCTGGCTGCGTCAGCCGCCGTCTGCGCGGCTGCGCCCGCCAGCGCGGAAAATGCGGGACGCGCGAGGGCGCCGAACTTTCGGTATCCCCTGGCCGAACGATCCGATAGGCGGGCATTGACGAGGCCCACCGGGAGCTTGCGGCGTTGCGCCTCGGCAAGCAGATTCGGCCAGACCTCGGTTTCCATGAGCAAGCCGAGGCGAGGCGCGAAGTGCCTGCAGAACCGGCCGACCGCCCCCGGGTAATCGTAGGGCAGATAGGCCTGCACGACGCGGTCGCCGAAGACCTCGCGGCCGGCGGCTCTTCCCGTCGGGGTCATCGCGGTCAGCAGGAGGCAATGGTCGGGGTAGGCGGCGATCAGGGCTTCGACGAGCGGTTGAGCGGCCCGGGTCTCGCCCACCGAAACCGCGTGCACCCAGATCACCGGCCGCTCTGGACGCTGGCGATAGTATCCCCAGCGCTCGCCGATCGATTCGAGGTACTCCGGTTGCTTCCGGCTGCGCCAGAGCAGCCGCAGCCAGACCAGCGGCGAGCCCAACCAGAGGGCGATACAGTAGAGAAAGCGGGCCATCAGCCCAGGACCGGCCCCAGGCTGTCGATCACTTCCTGGGCGGTCGGGGGCATGTGGGGGCCGCCCAGATTGCGAAAGAATGCGGTGCTGACCACTCCGGTGCGCTCGGGGGCGGTGGCGGTATACAGGGCCACGGTCGGCACCGCCACGGCGGCTGCCAGATGGGTGAGCCCGGTATCGACCCCCACGCAGAGGCGGGCGCCGGCAAGCAGGCCCGCCAAATTGGCAAGATCCATGGGCGGCGCGGCGATGGCGTCCGGTACCCCGGCCACCAGGCGGGCTGCCCGCTCTCGCTCCACCGGATTTCCGGCAGGAAACACGGTTCTCATGCCGCGAAAGGCGAGTTCGTGGGCGAGGAGCTTCCAACTGGCCTCGTCCCACAACTTGTCGTCGCGGCTCGTGGCGCTGAGCAGGACCGCGTAGGGACCGGGGGGAAGCCAGTCGGCGGCAAAACCGGGCGGCTGCAGCCCGTAGTCCAGGGTAAGGTCCCCGGGATAGTCAAAGGCCGCTGCGGCAAGCCAGCGGTTGCGATCGACCGCATGGGCCGACTTGGGAATGGCGAAGGTTTCGTCGTAAAAGCGGGCGGCCAGCGGTTCGCGGGCCGCCTCGGCGGCGTAGCCGCAGACCGGACCCCGGGCTTGACGGGCGATGAGGGCGCTTTTCAAGAGCCCCTGGGTGTCGAGGACCACGTCGTAGGCGCCCGAGCGCAGTCGATTCCGGAAAGCGCGGATTTCCTTCCAGGTCGCGGCGGCCAAAGGCGACTTCCGCCAGCGCCGCACAGCCACCGGAATCACCCGCTTGACTGCCGGATGAAGGCGCGGAATGGCGGCAAAGCTCTCTTCGACGCACCAGTCGATGACCGGGTCAGGCAGGCGACGCATCAAGTCGCTGACCACGGGCAGGTTGTGGATCACGTCGCCGAGTGAGGAAGTTTTCACCAACAGGATATTCATCGGCGAATAAAATGGCGGGTCCGCATCTCTTGTAAAGCGTCGATTATAAATGTCATTGTCCGCTCAGCCGCTGGTGCCTGAGATTTTCCCCGCTGCCGGCCATCGTTCCGCCCGGCGGGAAGGGCAGCGGGCGGCGGAGAACGGGCTGCGGCACGGTAAAATCAGCTTCCTCACCCTCAGGTTCCTCCCATGAAAATCCTTGTGACCGGCAGCGCCGGCTTTATCGGCATGACCACGGCCCTGCGGCTCCTCGCCCGCGGCGACCAGGTGGTCGGCCTCGACAACCTCAACGACTATTACGAAGTGAGCCTCAAGGAAAATCGGCTCAAGCGGCTGACGCCCCATCCGAATTTCCGCTTCGTCAAAATGGATGTGGCCGACCGCCCAGGGATGGAGAGGCTTTTTGCCGAGGAAAAATTCGACAAGGTCATCCACCTCGCCGCCCAGGCCGGGGTTCGCTATTCCCTCAAGAATCCCCACGCCTACGTCGATAGCAACATCGTCGGGTTCGTCAATATCCTCGAAGGCTGCCGCCACAGCGGCGTCAAACATCTGGTTTATGCGTCGAGTTCGAGCGTGTACGGGGGCAACACCAAGATGCCCTTCTCCGAGCACGACAGCGTCGACCATCCGGTGAGCCTCTACGCAGCCACCAAGAAGGCCAACGAGCTGATGGCCCATACCTACAGCCATCTCTACGGCCTGCCCACCACCGGCCTGCGGTTCTTCACCGTCTATGGTCCCTGGGGGCGGCCGGACATGGCCCTCTTCCTGTTCACCAAGGCCATCCTTGAAGGGCGGCCCATCGACGTCTTCAACTACGGCAAGATGCAGCGGGACTTCACCTACGTGGACGACATCGTCGAAGGGGTCATCCGGGTCATGGACCGCACCGCCGAGGCCAATCCGGCCTACGTCCCGGACGAAGCCGACCCCGCCACCAGCAATGTGCCCTACCGGGTCTTCAACATCGGCAACCACAACCCGGTGCCCCTCATGGATTTCATCGGTGCCATCGAGGAAGCCCTGGGGCAGACGGCGGAAAAGAATCTCCTCCCCCTGCAGGACGGCGACGTCCCGGCCACCTATGCCGATACGGCCCTCCTGGGCGAATGGGTCGGTTTCGCTCCGGCCACCCCGGTGAAGGAGGGCGTCGCCCGCTTCATCGCCTGGTATCGCGATTACTACAAGGTTTAAGGATCCTCTATGTGCGGCATCGTCGCGGCAGCAGCCGGAAACAATATCGTTCCCGTCCTCATCGAGGGCTTGAAGAAGCTTGAATATCGCGGCTACGACTCCGCCGGACTGGCGGTGATCGGCGGCGCCGGTGTGGAGCGGGTGCGATCCGTAGGACGGGTGGCGGAATTGGAAGCCCTGTCCGCAACCACCCATTCGCCGACCGGAATCGCCCATACCCGTTGGGCCACCCACGGCGCTCCCAGCGAGCGCAATGCCCATCCCCACATCTCCGGCAATATCGCCGTGGTGCACAACGGCATCATCGAAAACTACGAAGTCCTGCGGGAGGAACTGTCCGCCAAGGGCTATGCCTTCACCTCCGATACCGACACCGAGAGCATCGCCCACCTGGTCGAGGAAACCCTCAAGCTTGAGCCGGACCTGTTCAAGGCCGTGCAACAGGCCGCCCGCCTCCTGGTCGGGGCCTACGCCATCGCGGTCATCGACCGCCGCCAGCCGGGCAAGGTGGTGGTCGCCCGCGAAGGCTCGCCTCTACTCCTCGGCAAGGGCGAGGGCGGCAATTACGCGGCCTCCGACGCCTCGGCCCTGCTCCAGGTGACCCGCAACATGATCTACCTGGAAAACGGCGACATTGCCGAATTGACGCCGGAATCGATCCGCATCGTCCAGGCGGATGGCGAGTCCGTCGTGCGGCCGGTGAATGTCTCCCAACTGTCGGCGGATGCCGTCGAACTCGGCAAGTTCCGCCATTACATGCAGAAGGAAATCTTCGAACAGCCCGATGCCCTGGCCAACACCCTCGAACTGGTCGGCGGCAGCAAGACCATTCAGCCCGGCATTTTCGGGGGCGAGGCCGCTGGGGTTCTGGCCGGCGCCCGCTCCATCCTCATTCTGGCCTGTGGCACCAGCTATCACTCCGGGCTCACGGCCCGCTACTGGCTGGAGGCCATTTCCGGCCTGCCGTGCACGGTCGAGATCGCCAGCGAATACCGCTACCGCACTTCAGTCCCCGACCCCGACCAGCTGGTGGTGGCCGTATCCCAATCCGGCGAGACCGCCGATACCCTGGCCGCCCTGCGCCATGCCAAGTCCCTCGGCCAGTTGCGTACCCTGGCCATCTGCAACGTGCCCGAATCGGCCATCGTCCGCGAATCGGCGCTGCGCTTCATCACCCGGGCCGGCCCGGAAATCGGCGTCGCCTCGACCAAGGCCTTCACCACCCAGCTCGCCGCCCTTTTCCTCCTCACCCTGGTCCTGGCCAAGGTGCGCGGGCGCCTGACCGCGGAAAGCGAGAGCGCCTATCTGGAAAGCCTGCGCCACCTGCCGGTGGCCGTGAACAAGGTGCTCGAACTCGAACCCGAGATCGAAGCCTGGGCCCAGCATTTCGCCAACAAGCACCACGCTCTTTTCCTCGGTCGCGGGCGCCACTACCCCATCGCCCTCGAAGGGGCGCTGAAGCTCAAGGAAATCTCCTATATCCACGCCGAGGCCTACCCGGCGGGCGAATTGAAGCACGGACCGCTGGCGCTGGTGGACCGGGAAATGCCGGTCATCTCCGTCGCTCCCAACGACACCCTGCTGGAAAAGCTGAAGAGCAACCTCCAGGAAGTTAAGGCCCGGGGAGGCGAACTCTACGTCTTCGCCGACGCCGATTCGGAAATCCCGGAATCGGCCGGAGTGCACATCCTGCGTCTGCCCGAGCACTATGGGGAGCTGTCGCCGATTCTGCACGTGGTTCCCCTGCAGTTGCTCTCGTATCACGCCGCTCTGGTGAAGGGCACCGACGTTGATAAGCCGCGTAATCTGGCCAAGAGCGTGACGGTGGAGTAAAGGCGGCGAGTGCTCCGCTGTCAGGGGGTGGGTAGAGGGTGCGGCGGGAAATCGGCCAAAGCCGCCATTGGGACAACTCCTGGTTTACGTCAGCATTGCGGCCAGTTGCTGACGGCGGCGATACAGCGCATTTGAGCATTAGCCCCCTCCTCTGATGAACCCAGCCTTTTGGCGCAAAGTATCGAAAACGAACCTTTCAGATCAACTGACAGGTATTCGAAGCTCAAGCGGATGAACAAGCACCCATCCCGAACATACTTGCCCCGTGTGCCCATGGCGAATGATCAAATCCACCAGAAGGTCTGCGGCCTCGTCCTCACAAACCAGTTCGAGCTTGGTTTGGAGTACAACAGGCTCCCCCAGTTCGACGGAGTAGTGCTGCTGTGAATCATCGTTGGTCGCATGTACGCATTGCACCTGGGAGATGGCGATATGAAAGCATGATGCTCCCGCCTGCGTATCGCATACCCCTGACTCCCGCAGTGCCTCGATAACCGCTGCCGTCCGATGCGGATGAATAAATGCCTTGATTTCCTTCATTGGATCGCTCCTTCCAGATGTTGTGATTGTCTGCGTTGCTCCATCCATTCATAGACCAGCGGCAGGATAAAGAGCGTCAGGGCAGTGGACGAAATGAGTCCGCCGACCACGACCGTTGCCAACGGGCGTAGTACCTCCGAGCCGACACCGGTGGCCAGCAGGAAGGGGAGTAGCCCCAGAATCTCTACTAGCGCCGTCATCAGCACCGGCCGCAGACGCAGCACCGCACCTTGCACGACCGTTTCCCGGATGTTTAATCCCTGCTCGCGTAGACCATTGAGGAACGAGATCAGCACGATGCCGTTCAGCATGGCGACACCAAAGACCGCAATGAAGCCGACGGCCGCCGGCACCGACAGATACTGGCCGCTGACGAACAGCGAGAAGATGCCGCCGATGGCGGCAAAGGGCACGTTGGCGATAATCAGTGTGGCGTAGCGTACCGAGTTGAACGCCGTGTAGAGCAGGATGAAGATGAGGCCGATGGTCAATGGCACGATGACGGCCAGCTTGGCCATGGCCCGTTGCTGGTTCTCGAAGGCACCACCCCATTCCTGCCAGTAACCAGCGGGTAGCTTCAATTGCGTCTTCAGCTTTGCCTCGGCCTCGCGCACAAAGCCGTCCACATCGCGCCCCTTCACATCCAGTTGCAGGACCGAATAACGCTGCAATTGTTCGCGACGTACGAAGGAGTAGCCTTCGCTCAATTCAACCGTGGCGACCCGTGACAACGGCACCAGGGCACCGCCGGCCGTGCGAATCGGGATGGCACTGACCGCCTCGATGCTGTTGCGGAACTCGGGCGGCAACCAGACTTGGATTTCGTAACGGCGCACGCCGTCAATCAGGGTACTGACGGACTTACCACCGATACCAGCCTGAACCACGTCGAGCACGTCATCGGCGTTGATGCCGAAACGGGCCGCTTCCGGACGGTTTACCTTGATCACCATCTGGGGTTTGCCTTGGTTAGCTTCCAGCGCCACGTCGGTGGCGCCGGGCACTTTTTCGACAATCTCCTTGGCCTCTGCTGCCAGACGGTCGAGCGTTGCCAAGTCTTCACCGTACAGCTTCAGGGCCAGCGTGGCGCGCACCCCGGAGATGAGTTCTTCGACCCGCATCTGGATGGGCTGGGTTGCTGCCAGAACGGCTGTGGGGATCTCCTTTTCCAAACGCTCCTGCATCCTGGCGGACAGTTCGCGATAGGTCATTCGCTCCGGCCAAGTATCGTGCGGCTGGAGATCGACCAGGATTTCCATGTAGTTCACATCCGCCGTCTCGCCTTTTTCAGCGCGTCCGATCATGGCCAACGAGTGTTTGACTTGGGGAAACGTTTTTAACGCCTCCTCAATGCGCTCGGAAACGGCAATCGACTCTTCCAGCGATGTGGAGGGAATGCTGGTCACCCTAAACATGATGCCCTGCTCTTCCAGGGTGGGCATGAACTCCTTGCCGAGGAAGGGAAAGAGTGCCAGTGACGCGATAAACAACGCACCGGTGGTCATCATGACCCGCTTCTTGTGCGCCAGCGCCCACAGCAGCAGCGGTTCAAAACGCGGCTTGAGCCAGCGCACTAGTCGCGGGTCTTCTTCTTTCTTCGGGCGCAGCGCCAGCGCGCAGAGCACAGGCATCAGGGTGATGGTCAGGATCAGCGAACCGACCATGGCAAAGGTCATATTGATTGCCAGCGGCTTGAACAACTTGCCTTCGATGCCGGTCAACGCGAAGAGCGGCAGGAACACCACAATGATGATGACGACACCAAAGGCGACCGGGTTCATCACCTCGCGAGCGGCCTCCAGCACCACGGCCGTCCGGTTGACCGGTTTGCCGGCATGGTGTGAGAGCAGACGGAAGGCGTTTTCCACGAGTACCACCGGCCCGTCGATCGTCATGCCCAGCGCGATGATTAGACCGCCCAGCGACATTAGGTTGGCGCTGGCGCCCGTCTGGTCCATCAGCAGGAAGGCGACCAGCCAGGCGGCTGGAATGGCGACGACGACAATAAGTGCCGAGCGCACTTCACCAAGGAATAGAAACAACACCAGAACCACCAATGCAGCGCCTTCGAGCATGGCGCTGCTGGCCATCGAGATGGCTTTGCCAATCAGTTCCGTGCGGTCGTAGGCGACTTCCAGCTTGATGTTTTCAGGCAGGGTCTTAAGGGCGGTGGCCACCTTGGCACGGACCGCTTCGACGACCTGCTGGGCGTTCTCGCCGGTACGGGCGAGGGCCATGCCGAGTACCACTTCCTTGCCATCCTTGGTAACGGCGCCGGTACGCAGCGCCGGAGCGGGACGAATGTCGGCCACATCCCGCACGTAGATCGGCGTTCCGTCGCGCTGGGTGATGAGGATGCCACCAATGTCCTCGGCGTTGGCCACCAAGCCAAGGCCACGCACCAGATACTGCTCGCGCTGGATATTGATGTATTGCCCGCCGACCTGCCGATTGTTGGCGCTGATAGCGGCCATCACCTCCTTGTAGCCCAGCCCATACTTGATCAACCGGCGGGGGTCGATCAGCACCTGGAACTGCTTTTCGTCGCCGCCCCAAGAGGTCACATCGTCGACGCCGGGCGCTGTCCGCAGGATCATGCGCACGCCCCAATCCTGAGCGGTACGCAAATCCATCCCGGAAAGCTTGTCGTCCATCGTTTCCAGCGTGTACCAGAATACCTGGCCGAGACCGGCAGCGTTCGGCCCGAGGACCGGTTCGCCATATCCCTCGGGAATGCGGGTCTTGGCTTCGACGAGTTTCTCGCCCACCAGACGACGGGCGAAGTAGATGTCCATGTCGTCCTTGAAATAGACGCTGACGAAGGACAGGCCGAACAGCGACGTGGAACGGATTTCCTCGACCTTGGGCAGGCCGGCGAGTACGGATTCGACCGGGAAGGTCACCAGCTTTTCCACATCCTCGGCCGCCAGACCCGGCGACTCGGTATAGATATTGACCTGTACCGGCGTCACATCCGGGAAGGCGTCCAGCGGCAGGCGCTGCCAGCCTCGTGCCCCGAGCAATACGATCAGCGCCAGAGCCACCAGAACCAGAAGCTTGTAGCGCAGCGAAATATCGACGATCTTGTTGAGCATGTCCGTCCCTTAGTCGTGATCGCCGATTTTGGATTTCAGGAGCCGCGCCTTGAGCGCATAGGCACCTTCGACCACGACGGCTTCGCCTTCCTCAATGCCGCTCTGGATTACGAAGCGGCCACCGAGGTTGTCTCCAAGTTCGACTTCTCGCTTCTCGAAACCGTCCTTCTCGCGAACAAAGAGCGCTTTCTTGCCTTCCAGCAGAAGCACTGCCCCAGTGGGCACCGTTAGCGCCTTGCCCGCCGAAGTTGTGTCGATGGCCGCGTTGGCGAACATGTCGGGCTTCAAACGGCCGTCGGTATTGGCGACTTCGACCCGTGCCTTGATCGTGCGGCTTTCCTTGTCCATCACGCTGCTGATGTAGGTCAGGCGCCCTTTGAACACTTCGTCCGGATAGGCGGCGACCGTCACGCCAACCTTGGCGCCGGTCTTCACCTTGCCAAGGTCTTTCTCGAATAGGTTGGCTTCAATCCAGACCACGGACAGGTCGGCCACGGTAAACAAGCCTTTGTCCGGCTGGGCCAGTTCGCCCAATACCGCCGTCTTTTCAATCACCGTCCCGGCGAATGGGGCATTGATCGGGAACACCGACATGGCGCTTTCCGAGCGTGCCGGCGTCACGCCCATCAGGCGCAGCTTGTCACTTGCCGCCCGCAGGTTGGCGCGGGCTTTCTCATGCTCGGCGCGGCTGCGCAGGTAGTCCTTTTGCGGCACGATTTGGTCGGCGTAAAGCTTCTCGGCCCGCTCGAAATCGGCCTGGGCCAATCGATACTGACTGTCGGCCTGGAGATAGCTGGAGTGCGCTTCACCCAGTTCGATACTGTCCAGGCTGGCCAGGGCTTGCCCTGCCTTAACCCTATCCCCAAGTTTGGCGGCGATGCCGACAATACGGCCCGACACCCGTGGGGCGATATGGGCCAGACGGTCCTGATTGGCCTGGATGGTTGCCGTCACTGCGATCCGTTCGTGAACTTCCGCTTCAACGGCGTCTTCAGTGCGGACACCGGCTGCTTTGATTTCTGCATCCGTCAGATGGATCTGGCCGGCTTCCGGCGCTTCGGTCGGCGTTTCCTTGTCACCATTAGCTGCCTTTTCTGGGGCAGCGGCAGGCTTTTCAGTCGCGGGGCTGGCCTCAGGGGCGTTGCGGCCGCAGGCGACCAGTACCAGCGAGAGGGTCAGGATGGTTGCCGGGAGAATGCGAGTCATTTGTTTTTCTCGGGAGATGGGTTGGCTTGAGCGGCGGGCCAGCCGGCCGTTTGTTCCAGGGCAATGCGGGTCTGGATGAAGTCGCCGATAGCATCGAGGTAGTCCCGGCGGGCATCGAGCAATTGGCGATTGACCAGCAGGAGTTGCAGCAGTCCAATCTCGCCAGCCCGGTAGGCGGTGGATGACAAGCGACGGTTCTCGTCGAGCGCTGGCAGGACCGATTCGGCCAGGCGTTTGACGCGGCCTTGCAGACTATCCATGCGTTGCCAGAGGGCATTCACTTGGGCCATCACGTCCCGCTCGCTGCTTTGCCGTTCGATTTCCGCCTGGGTCAGTTCCGTTGTCGCCTTGCCGATTCCGGCGCCATTGCGGCGGAACAGGGGCAACGGCACCGAGATGGTCAGACGGGTAAATTGCTCACGGGCATCATAAGGGGCTTCCCGACCGGCACTCAGGCCGATGGTGACATCGGGGTAGGCGGCAGCCCGTTCCAGGCCAAGACGATTGCGGGCCGCTTGCTCCCGATGCTCCAACGACCGCAGCAAAGGCCGCTCGCGGGCCGAAGCCTGCAACGTCTCCAAGGTGGCGGCAGTCGGTGCGGCCCGCAATTCGCCGGTAGTCTCCGGCAAGGCGCTGGCGGGCAGTTGTAGCGCAGCGCTCAGTTCCGCACGTGCCTGAAGGAGTTGTTCGTCCAGTACCGCGAGTTGGTTGTGGCCGCGCTCGGCTTCGACCATCGCCAGATTGCCGTCGAGCCGGCTGTCTTCGCCGACCGCTACACGTTTTTTCACCGCCGCAGCGGCGTCAGTGACGGCGGCCAGAGCCTCCCGTTCGGTCTCGATGCGACGTTGCAGGATCAGCACCCGATAGAAACGCTGCTCGACTTCGGCGCGGACCTGACGACGGATTTCATCGATGTTCGCGGTGACGGCTAAAAGGTCTCGGGCGGCGGCATCGCGCCGGTAACCGGCCTGTCCGGCGATCTCGAAGGTTTGCGAAATGCCTACCGTCTGTTCATTGAAACGGTTGTCCGGCAATCCGGCTTGGGGCACGCGACGACGGGTCTGGTCAGTCGAAAACTGCGGATTGTTGTAGAGGAGCCCGGAGGCATCCCGCAACTGGCCTTCAGCAGCATCAAGGTTGGCTCGGGCGGCGCGCAGGGTCGGGTTGGCGGTTTCCGCCAAGCGCCAGGCTTCGTCCAGGGTTAGCGGAGCGGCTGCGCACGTGCTGCTGCCAGCGAGGAATAGGCTCGCCAGAATACCGAGACGACGCAGCAAGCCGCGCTCCCCGGCAGGGGTGTCGAACAACATGGGAGAACCTTTCAAGCGATGAAGAAACGGACTGCCAAGAGGCATCCGCTAACGAACGATGTCGGTTTAGGCTTGAAAGAGGTTTCGGGGCGGACGGAAAAGACCGTCACAGGGTTGGGAGGCAACATCGATTGCCCCCTCGCTACTGAAAACGGTTTCGGTAGCGGGCAGACTGATCGTGGGTACGCTGGAATCGAGGCCCGTTAAATGGGTCTGGGCATGACAGCCATGATTGCAAAGCTTCTCGGTGGATGCGTGTTCGCCGGCATCGCCAGCGGCAACAGAAAAGCTGATCTCGTCGGACAAGGCATCCGCCATTGCCTCCGCGCCATACCCCCACAGCGACGCGCTGACCAGACAGACGGCCAGCAGCATCGCCAGGAGCGAACGCGAACGGAAACAGAATCGGCGGAACATGGCTAGGGATTATCCCGAGATGGGGGCTATCGCGTCAATGGGATGTCAGTTCTGGGTACAACTTGCACAAGTCAGCGCTGCCACATGTATTGCTGGTGCTGCATCATGTGATCCATCATCATCTGCTGCATGCCCATGTAGCGGTCCATCATGTACTGCCGTTGTTTCATTTGCTCCGGCGAGAGTTTGGAATAGCCTTGCCATCCCATCATCGGACCGCCCATCATGCCGTGCCCCATCATCTGGCCGCCCATCATGTGACCACCGCCACAACAGCCCATCCTGCCCGCACCGTCCATGCCATGCATCATTTGCATGTTGCTCTGCATGCTGGCCCAGTGGTCCTGGAGCAGTTTTTGCCGCTCTTGCGGGTCTTGGGTCTGACGGATCTTGTCCATCTGCTCCTGCATCTTCTTCATGTTCTCCTGCGCCTGCGCCATCTGCTTGTCGAACTCGGCCACGTTCGGCGCCGATGGCTTGGCCTGTGCCCCTTTGTCGGCGGGAGCCGCCGGTTGAGCGAGAACAGTGGACGTCGAGAGAATCATGGCGGACATGGCAGCAATCAAAAGTGTTTTTTTCATGGTCAATCTCCTTCGGGAATGAATTGATTCAACATAGTCCAGCATCATCACCTTCGTAACAAACGAAGGCCATTCGCCACTACCAGCAAGCTGGCACCCATGTCGGCGAAGACCGCCATCCACATCGTCGCGTTGCCGAAAATGGCCAACACTAAAAAGACCGCTTTGATTCCCAATGCGAGCGCGATGTTCTGCCAAAGCACCTTATGAGTGTAGTGTGAAAGCCGGATGATTTCGGGAATGCGCCGCAGGTCATCGTTCATGATCACCACGTCAGCCGCTTCCATCGCCGTATCCGTGCCCGCCGCGCCCATGGCCACGCCGATGTCGGCGCGAGCCAGTGCAGGGGCATCGTTGATGCCGTCACCGGTCATCGCGGTCGGGCCGTAGCGGCGTTGCAATTCCTCGACAGCGGCCAGCTTGTCTTCGGGCAGCAAGTTGCCGCGAGCGTCGTCGATCCCGGCCTGACGGGCAATGCAGCCAGCGGTCGCCACGTTATCGCCGGTCAGCATTACCGAGACCACACCCAGACGATGCAAGTCGGCCACGGCTTCCCGCGAACTCTCCTTGATGGTGTCCGCTACGGCAAAAATCGCCAGCACCTGCTGGTCCGATGCCAGCATGGTGACGGTTCTGCCCTGCGTCTCATGCGTATTGAGATGCGCCTCGATTTCAGCGCTGCACAGCTTGCGCTCCTCGATCAGGCGATGGTTGCCGAGGACGAGGAGTTGGCCGTCCGTGCGAGCTTCAATGCCTCGCCCGGCGAGAGCGACAAAATCGGTCAGGCCGTTTTCCGGAAGATTGAGTCCTGTCGCAATGGCTTTCGATACCGGATGGTCTGAGTGGCTGGCAAGGCTCGCCGCCCACGCCAGTACCTGCGCTTCGGGGATGGACGACGGCAGTACCTCGGTGGCGACCAGGCGAGGCTTGCCTTCGGTAATGGTGCCCGTTTTGTCGAGGGCAATGGCACGCAACTTTCGGGCTTCTTCAAGATAAGTGCCGCCCTTGACCAAAATGCCGCGTCGGGCCGCCGCTGCCAGACCGCTGACAATCGTTACTGGCGTAGCAATGACCAAGGCACAGGGACAGGCAATGACCAGCAGGACAAGCGCTTTGTAGATCGATTGCATCCACGCCCAGCCCATTAGCGGCGGCGTCAGGATAGCGACGGCGACGGCGATGGCAAAGACGGTCGGGGTGTAGATTTCGGCAAAACGATCAACAAAACGTTGCGTTGGTGCCCGTGTTCCCTGCGCCTGTTCGACGGCGTGGATGATGCGGGCCAGTGTGGTGTTGTCGGCAGCGGCCGTCACACGGAACTCCAATATGCCGGTTTCGTTGATCGTTCCGGCGAATACTGGGTCGCCTGCCACCTTGTCAATCGGGATGCTTTCGCCGGTGACCGGTGCCTGATTGACCGCACTGGTTCCTGCCGTCACCTGACCATCGAGCGGTATCCTGGCGCCAGGTTTGACCCGAACGCAGGACTCCAGCTTGACCTCTGCGGCCGGGACTTCCAGCCACGTTCCATCGGTCTGCCGAACTTCCGCCGTCTCGGGCGTCAGGTCGAGCAGGCCCTTGATGGCGTTTCGCGCCCGATCCACGGAGCGGGCCTCGATCAGTTCGGCAATGGCATACAAGGCCATGACCATCGCGGCTTCGGGCCACTGGCCGATCAGGAAGGCACCGGTCACCGCCACCCCCATCAGCGCGTTCATATTCAACTGCCCGCGCCGCAATGCCGCCAATCCCTTGCTGTAGGTTGAAATGCCGGATAGCCAGATCGCTGCGACGGCCAATGCCATGCCGAAACCCTTGAAAGGCAATGTATCAGGCGCAAAGAAGTTCAGCGCTTCCGCACCGACGGCCAGGCCGAGCGCCAGAATGGCTCGCCATAGTTCACTGAGACCGGTGTTTTCCCTTGCCGTCTTCCCTGCCGATACCGCTTCAGGGTTGAAGCCCGCCTTGCGGATGGCGGCCAAGGCTGCATCGAGGGCATCTGTCGTCGCATCTATCGAAACTGTGCGTGCCGACAGCTGGAAACGCAGGGATCGGATACCCTCAATACCGGCCACCGCACGACGAATGTCATTCTCCTCGTTCGGACAGTCCATGGTTGGAACCACAAAGACGGGCACGCCATCGCTTTGAGCGAGATCGGAAGCTGCTGTGATTTCTGCGACTTTGGGCACTGTTGCCGAGCAGCCGCCCGCACATCCGCAATGGGCGTTGTCCTGAAGGGGCTTTGGGTTGTGATCAAGACTCATGGCGTTCTCCTTGTCCCTGATATTAGAAACCCCTGAGTGACTACAGAGTCAAGTGATTACAATCATGAAAAATTGTCGGAGCCGGAGTGATGCTTGAGTTCGTCAAAATCCTGGGATTGTTCGCCATAACCGCGCTGGCCGAGATTCTCGGCTGCTACCTGCCGTGGCTGGTGCTGACCCAGCAGCGTTCACCTTGGCTCCTGATCCCAGCCGCCGTTTCCTTGGGGCTGTTTGCTTGGCTATTGACCCTACACCCAGGAGCCGCCGGGCGAATTTACGCCGCCTACGGGGGTGTCTACGTGGCGATTGCCCTGATCTGGCTATGGCGGATTGATGGCGTTGTCCCAACTCGATGGGATCTTGTTGGCAGTGCAGTCAGCCTGGCAGGTATGGCGATTATCGCGCTCCAACCTGCTCGGCCCGCTTGAACATCAGGGGACAAAGATGAAAATCGGCGAACTGGCCCACCTTGCCGGGGCGAACGTAGATACGATTCGTTATTACGAGCGTGAAGGGCTGCTGCCAGTGCCTGCCCGCAGCGAAGGCAACTACCGCATCTATGGGGAAATCCATGTCCAGCGACTGTTCTTTATTCGGCGTTGTCGCAGTTTGGACATGACGCTGGAAGAGATCAGGGTCTTGCTGCACTTCAAGGAGTCACCACAGGAAAACTGCGCGGATGTGAATCGCCTGCTTGACCGACACATTGGACACGTCGCCCAACGGGTGCAGGAACTCCAGGAACTGGAGAGGCAATTGAAAGACCTGCGTGAGCGGTGTGGCGATGCACGGGATGCTGCCCACTGCGGCATTCTTGACGGGTTGTCCCAAGCGATTGAGACTATTGGCAAGACGACACCACACAGCTAAGGGAAGCCAGCGGAATGCTGCGAATCCGAATTTGGAGAAGGAAAAACAAGGTTAATGAAATTTGCCTTGGGTGCAATTTTGTCCGTTGCAACTATTCATGCGCCATTCCAGATAGCCGTCTGCAACCTTCGCAATAACGGTCATTCAATCTAGCTAACGCCAAGGACAGCTTTGGCCGACGAGTAGTCACTCGCCTCGTTCTGTTCCGGCCGGGGCCTGCCTTAATAACGTCCTTCGCCGCAGTCGGCGCATCGCCACAACAGAGCCTTCTAGTCGAAAAAAACGTCGGGATTTTTTACATGTGCCAGGGTCGAGTCGCGGCCTGTTTCAGGGATCGATTTGTAACCGATTGATAATCATGGAATTTATTGAATGTGTAAATGATCGGCACGACATATGCTTAAAAATCCATGACGTCCAGCGGCACAAGATGTCCAGCAGTGGCGGCTGATTCGGATTCAATTGAAAAAATTCAGCCAGACCTTCTGGGTACATGATTTCTTACGAGGAATTGAGAATGAAATTCGCAAAGAAGATTCTTATCGGTGCATGCCTGTCCTTGGGCGCGCTCTCGACCACAGCCTCTGCTGCCTTCTTCAATCCCACCACCGGGCACTGGTATGACTACGTGTCGG
>SSTA01000014.1 GCA_009469685.1 Azonexaceae bacterium
CGTGATCGCGTCGTCCCTGGTGCCGGGGCTGGCCATTTTTGCCCTGCCGGAACAATGGGTCGGGACGCGGACCATGCTCAACGTCCTCGGCGCGGTGACCAAGCTCGTGCTGGTATTCCTGTTGCTGGCGGGCGTACGGGCAGGGGAAGCCTACGGTGTGCGTTTCGAAGTCCTTCCCGGGCTCGACCTGGCTTTCAAGGCCGATGCGCTGGGCATGCTGTTCATGACGCTCTCCTCGATCCTCTGGCTGCTCACCACCCTCTATGCGATCGGCTACCTCGAGGGCGCGCCGCACCGCAGCCGCTTCTTTGGCTTCTTCAGCCTGTGCGTGACGGCGACCATGGGCATTGCCATGGCGGCGAACCTTTTCACCTTTTTTATCTTCTACGAACTGCTGACTTTGTCGACCTTCCCGCTGGTCGTGCATCGCGGCACCGACAAGGCGATGAAAGGCGGCACGATTTACCTGGCCTACACGCTGGCGGGCGGCACGGCCCTGCTCGCCGGCATCGTCTGGCTGCATCACCTGCTTGGCCATGCCGAATTCGCCCATGCCGGCATCGCCGCCGCCCTCGGACCCGAATACGCGGGACAGCTCAAGATCGTCTTCCTGTTGCTGATCGCCGGCGTCGGCGTCAAGGCAGCCCTGGTTCCGCTGCACGGCTGGTTGCCGCGGGCGATGGTGGCGCCGGCGCCGGTCTCGGCGCTGCTGCACGCCGTCGCCGTCGTCAAGGCCGGCGCCTTCGGCATCGTGCGCATCGTTTATGAAATTTACGGCGTGGAGTTCGCGCAATCGCTCGACCTGCTCGTGCCCCTCGCTGTCCTGGCGTCCGTCACCATCGTCTGGGGCAGCCTGCGGGCCCTGTTCCAGGACGACCTCAAGAAGCGGCTCGCCTTTTCGACGGTCAGCCAGGTCTCCTACATCGCGCTCGGCGTCAGCCTGTTCGGCCCGATCGGCACCATCGGCGGACTGGTGCACCTGGTGCATCAGGGCA
The DNA here is from genome assembly GCA_009469685.1 of Azonexaceae bacterium. The sequence goes on from SSTA01000014.1 coordinate 996, forward strand.
TCATGAAGATCACGCTGTTCTTCTGCGCCGGCAACTATGCCGAAACGCTGGGCATCCACAAGGTGAGCGAGATGGATGGCGCCGGCCGGCGCATGCCGCTGACCACCCTCGCGTTCTCTATCGGCGCGCTGGGCATGATGGGCGCCCCCCTCACCGCCGGCGCGATCAGCAAGGCCTGGCTGTCCGACGGCGCCGACGCCGCCGGCATGGAGTGGGCCATCTGGGTACTGTGGACGTCGAGCCTGCTGAATGCCGCCTACTTTCTGCCCATCCTCTGGCGGGCCTGGTTCCGGCCCGCGCCGGCCGCCTGGCCGGCGGAACATATCGCCCGCCGCGGCGTGCGCGAAACGACGCTGTTGCTGCTGCTGCCGCCGCTGGTCACCGCGGCCGCCACGGTGACCTTCGGAAGCAACCCACAATTGCAGTTTGGGCCCCTGTCCTGGGCGAAGCTCATCGCCCAGCGCGAGTACGTCCAAGCCGATGCCATGCGCCTGCCATGAACCGCGCCAACCCCGTGTCCTGGCGCGAACGCCTGCGCCGCCTGGTGCCCACGCGGGAGACGCTCGCGTCGAACCGCTGGCTGGCCTGGCTGGCGCCCTGGCTGGGCCACCCCAAGCTGTGGCACTGGTCGCGGCGCGGCGTCGCGCTCGGCGTCGGCATCGGCGTGTTCTTCGGCCTGCTGATTCCGCTGGCGCAGATTCCCGCCGCGGCGGCGGCCGCCGTCGTGCTGCGCGCCCACCTGCCGGCCGCCGCCGCCGCCACGCTGGTCACCAATCCCGTCACCTTCGGGCCGATCTATTACGGCGCCTATCGGCTCGGCGCGTGGATGACCGGCGAGAACCCGCCGCCGCTGGAAATGCCGGCGAGCGGCACCGCCGAGGCCGCCGCGCCGCCGCTGCTCGAACGCGTGGCCGCGCACGGCAAGCCGCTGCTCGTCGGCCTGCTCACCGCCGCCGCGATCGCCGGCACCGCGACCTATCTGCTGATCGACCTGATCTGGCGCTCGCGCGTGCTGCTCCGGCGCCGCGCCGCGTTGGCCAAAGCCGGTGCCGCCGCCCGCGGAGGACGGCAATGACGCCCGCCGCGCCCGCCTTGCGCGAATCGACACGGCGCCTGCTCGAGGCGCCGCTGACGCAGCACGCGATCATCGCCCTGATCCTCGTCAATGCCATGCTGCTCGGGCTGGAGACCTCGCCGGCGGCGATGGCGGCGGCCGGCACGGCGATCCGCGCCGCCGACCAGGCGATCCTCGCCGTCTTCGTGGTCGAGATCGCGCTGCGCCTCCACGTGCATCGCGCCGCGTTCTGGCGCGACCCGTGGAGCGTGTTCGATTTCGCCGTGGTGGCGATCGCGCTGGTCCCGGCGACCGGCTCGCTGGCCGTGTTGCGTGCCCTGCGCGTGCTGCGCGTCTTGCGCCTGCTGACCATGGTGCCCTCGATGCGTCGCGTGGTCGGCGCGCTGCTCGCGGCGATCCCGGGGCTCGGCTCGATCGCGCTGGTGCTGCTGATCATCTATTACGTGTTCGCCGTGATCGCCACCAACCTGTTCGCGGCGGCGTTTCCCGAATGGTTCGGCAGCCTCGGGCGCTCGCTCTACACGCTGTTCCAGGTAATGACGCTGGAAAGCTGGTCGATGGGCATCGCGCGGCCGGTGATGGCTCAGTATCCGCACGCCTGGCTGTTCTTCGTGCTCTTCATCCTGGTCGCCACCTTCACCATGCTCAACCTGTTCATCGCCATCATCGTGAACGCCATGCAAAGCGTGAACGAGGACGACCGGCGCGCCGCGGCGACCCCGCCGCCGGCCCCGGCGATCGATGCCGAACTGCGCCTGCTGCGCGAGGAGGTCGGCGAACTGCGGAAGGCGCTGACGGGCCTGACGCATCTCCGTTCGCCGCCGGCATGAGCGTCTTCCGGCCAGCGGCGAAAGTCAGCCCTGGCGGGACGGCGATAACATTCACGAACGACCCCCCTGGGAAACCCACGGCGAGAGAAGAGCGAACATGCGTTGGCTGGATGGCATTCCCTATTCCCTGTTGATCGCGGCGACGCTGTTCATGCTCGCCGCGCCGTTCGTGCCGGAGCCGCATCTGGTGGAAAAGGCGCGCATGCTGGCGGAAGGGCGGCTGACCCGGCCGCTCGACATCTTCGACGTGTTCTGGCACCTGCTGCCGGCCGCGCTGCTCGCGCTCAGGTTCTGGCGCGCGCGCCGCGCCGGGCCGCCCGCCGGCTAGGCCGCGCATCCGCCGCCGTGCCATGGCCGGCGGCATCGCCCTGGTGCATCGGCGGCGGCCAGGC
>SSTA01000127.1 GCA_009469685.1 Azonexaceae bacterium
CGGGTGACGTCCGCCTTGCCCAGAGCCGAATTGCGGGTCAGCAGGTACTCGCCGGAGACGACGTGGCATTGGTTGGAGACCGCCCAGGAAAAGTCGTTGCGGCTACGGACGGAGTGGACGACGATGGACGAGCGCACGGCAAGACCCATCAGGGTGAACGGTGGGAGGGTGCGGGCGTGACCGACCGCAAGCACCACGTAATCGAAGGCGCCGGTGGGGGGCAGCGGGTCGCCGGGAGAGAGTGCCAAGGCAACTTTGCGCCCGGCGCGACGCAGATCGGCTTCCAGCTTCTCTGCGGCCTCCTGCCCTTCGGGGTCGGCCGGGGGCTTGAGGAGCAGGATGACCTTTTCCGCGGATACCGACTGGAGCTTGGCGACATCGGCGGCGGATTCGACAGGGACGAACCAGTGCAGTCCCGAATTGACCGTCTGGGCTTCGGGCAGCGAGAACAGATGCCGTACTTCATCGGGGCAAGCGTCCGGGCCAGACGCGGCAAGATGAAATCCGGCCCAGGTTTCGTCCGGATTCAACCACGGCTGAAGAAAAAGATAATGTTCGCCTGCCATGCATGGCTCCCCGGATTCTGTTTTCCCGATGGTAACAACTTTGGCGGTCGCCGTCAGCCGAAGCGCCAGGAAATCGCGGATATTGGCCAATTCGGGGAGGGCGGCGATAATCGGCCGATGCAACCCGACTATTGGTCCAAGGCCCGTGCCGAACTGGCGGCCACCGATCCGATCCTTGCCGGGATTCTCGCGGCTTACTCCGGCAGCGTTCTGACCTCGCGAGGGGATCCTTTTGCGACCTTGGCCCGCTCAGTCATCGGGCAACAGATTTCGGTCAAGGCGGCCGATGCCGTTTGGGGCCGCTTCGTAAGCTGCGTGGGACAAGTGACGCCAAGGTCGGTGTCTTCCGTGCAGGCTGCGGAGCTTGCGGCTTGCGGTCTTTCGCGACGCAAGGTCGAATATCTGGCGGATTTGGCCGGGCACTTCGCTTCCGGGCGCGTCGATCCGGGACGCTGGGCCGACCTTGGTGACGAAGCGGTCATCGCCCAATTGACCGATGTCCGGGGAATCGGCCGGTGGACAGCGGAAATGTTCCTCATTTTCAACCTCCTGCGACCCGATGTCCTGCCGGTGGACGATCTGGGTCTGCAGAAGGCGGTTGCGCTGCACTATTGCCAGGGCGAGCGACCCCGACGCGACGATCTCCTCAGCCTGGCCGAGCGCTGGCGGCCCTGGCGATCCGTGGCAACCTGGTATCTCTGGCGCAGTCTCGATCCGCTGCCGGTCGAGTACTGAGAGCAGGAGGCGGGAAGGTAGAACTGGTGGCCAATCGCGTCGAGCGGAGCGGGTTAGGCTAGAATACCGGCCGGCCAAACAGAGAAATTCCCATGAAAACCAGTTTTCTCGACTTCGAACAGCCGGTCGCCGACCTCGAAGCCAAGATCGAAGAGCTGCGCTACGTGCAGGATGATTCCGCGGTCGATATCTCGGAAGAAATCGCTCGCCTGGAAAAGAAGAGCGCCCAGCTGACCAAGGAAATCTATAGCAAGCTGACCCCATGGCAGGTGGCCCAGGTGGCGCGCCATCCCCAGCGCCCCTATACCCTGGATTATGCCTCCAGGATATTTACCGATTTTGAAGAGCTGCACGGCGACCGGGCATTTGCCGACGACCATGCCATCGTTGGCGGCCTTGCACGTTTCAACGGTCAGCCGGTCGTGGTGATCGGGCACCAGAAGGGGCGCGATACCAAGGAGAAGATTTACCGCAACTTCGGCATGCCCAGGCCCGAAGGCTACCGCAAGGCGCTGCGCTTGATGAAGCTTGCCGAGAAATTCGATCTGCCGGTGATGACCTTCGTGGACACCCCGGGCGCGTATCCGGGAATCGATGCCGAAGAGCGGGGTCAGTCTGAAGCCATCGGTCGCAATCTCTATGTGATGGCGGAACTCAAGGTGCCCGTCATCGTGACCATCATCGGCGAGGGCGGTTCCGGAGGGGCGCTGGCGATTGCCGTCGGCGACACGGTGCAGATGCTCCAGTATGCGACCTATTCGGTCATTTCTCCCGAGGGATGCGCGTCGATTCTCTGGAAGAGTGCCGAGAAGGCTCCCGAGGCCGCGGAAACCATGGGCATCACGGCGACCCGCCTGAAGTCCCTGGGACTGGTGGATCGCATTGTCGCCGAACCTCCCGGGGGTGCCCATCGCGATCATGCGGTGATGGCTCAGAGCCTGCACAAAGCGCTTCAGGAATCGCTGCGGCAAGTCAGTGCAATGACCAAGACAGAGCTCCTGAATTCCCGCTACGAGCGGCTGATGAGCTATGGCCGCTTCAAGGAACAGCCGGTTTCCTAGCCCTTCGGGGAGGCGGTGCCGGTGGGCATGACCGTCGATATCCCCGCCCGCGTCGCCGCCTTTCTCGAACCCCGGGTGGGCCTGGACGAGCCGCTTTGGGTGGGCCTTTCCGGCGGTCGCGATTCTGTGGTCCTGGTCCAAGCGCTGGTCGAGCTCGGCTGGACGCCGCGAGTCCAGGCACTCCATGTTCATCACGGGCTCTCGCCACGGGCTGACGAGTGGGCCGGATTCTGCCTGGAACTCGGGGAGCGCCTGGGACTTCGTGTCGCGGTAAGGCGGGTAGAGGTGGTTGCCGACGGGGCAGGGATCGAAGCAGCGGCGCGGGAATGCCGTTATCGGGCATTTTCGGATCATGGCATTGGCGTGCTGCTTCTCGCTCACCACCGGGACGATCAGGCGGAAACCCTGCTCTTCAACCTGCTGCGGGGTACCGGTATCGCCGGGGCGGCGGGCATTCCGGCCGAGCGCCGAATTGGAACCCTGCGCGTGCTGAGGCCGCTCCTGGAAGTCGGTCGCGATGCCATCGACGCCTATGCAGCGGCCCGGAAGCTGACCTGGATTGAAGACGAAAGCAATGAGGACACGGCGTTTTCCCGCAATTTTCTGCGCGCCGCGGTCATGCCTGTGCTTGAAGGCCGCTTCCCGGGGGCCGGCGAGCGTCTTGCGGCAGCCGCTGCAAGGTTTGCCGAGGCCGATGGCCTTCTGGCGGATTTGGCCGCTGCCGACTGGGAATGCCATGCGGTGGGAGAGGGGGTATCCGTGGCGGCGTTGCGTAAGCTACCGGCACCTCGCTTGGCGAATCTGCTCCGCTGGCGCTTGCGCGCCCTGGGCTGGCAGCCGCCGGTCGCGAGCCGCCTGGAAGAATTCGTTCGCCAATTGCTCACCGCCGGTCCCGGGCGACGACCCGAATTGTGTCTTCCCGATGGCGCGATGCGGGTGCGGCGAGGCATCCTGCGCTGGAGCGCTGCGGGTTCCGGGTGAGTCCTGGACGAACGCCGTGTTCCGCGACCGCGCAAGAAATTTGGTAACAGATTCGCCCGCGGGGCGACTCCCCGCCCGCGCGCCCTTGGGTTAGAATCCCCTCCTTGTCTTTTTCCAGTCCACGGCCATGATTACCGGATCCATCGTCGCCATCGTCACGCCCATGTTCGATGACGGCAGCCTCGATTTCGACGCCTTCCGAAAGCTCATCGACCTCCATGTACAAGAAGGGACCGATGCCATCGTGGTGGTCGGAACCACCGGCGAGTCGCCCACCGTCGACGTCGAGGAGCACTGCGAGCTGATCCGGGTCGCGGTGGAGCACTCCGCGGGACGTATTCCCATCATCGCCGGTACGGGCGCCAATTCGACCGCCGAGGCCATCGAGCTCAGCCGCTTCTCCAAGAATGCCGGAGCGCAGGCGGGTCTGTCGGTAGTGCCCTACTACAACAAGCCGACCCAGGAAGGGCTTTATCGCCACTTCAAGGCAATCGCCGAAGCGGTCGACCTGCCCCTCATCCTGTACAACGTTCCCGGCCGCACCGTGGCCGATCTGGCCAACGACACCATCCTGCGTTTGGCGCAAGTCCCGGGCGTCATCGGCGTCAAGGATGCGACCGGCAATCTCGACCGGGCGTGCGATCTGATCGCCCGAGCGCCCAAGGACTTCGCACTCTATAGCGGCGACGACATGACTTGCGTGGCCAGCATCATGCTCGGCTACCACGGCAATATCTCGGTGACCGCCAACGTGGCGCCGCGGCTGATGCACGAAATGTGCGCGGCGGCGGCGGCAGGGAACGTCGCCACGGCGAGGGAGATCCACTTCCGGCTTCTGGGATTGCACCGCGACCTTTTCTGCGAGGCCAATCCCATCCCGGTCAAATGGGCGGTACAGGAGCTGGGCTTGATTCAGGGGGGCATACGCTTGCCGCTGACCTCGCTTTCGGGTGCCGGCCAGGAGCGGGTCCGCGCCGCCTTGCGCCAGGCTGGCCTGATTTCCTGACGGAGGCGGAATGAATTTGCGCCCTTCCGGCCTGGTCCTGGCCTTGATTGCCGCTGCCTTAGCCGGTTGTAGCATCCTCCCCGAATCGAAGAAGATCGAATACAAGTCGGCGGGCAAGGTTCCCTCTCTGGAAGTGCCCCCCGATCTGTCCCAGATCACCCGGGACGAGCGCTTCATGGTCCCCGATTCCGGCGGTCGGGGCAGCGCCACCTATTCGGCTTATTCGGCCGACCGCACCGGCGCCAGCCAGTCCCAGAACACCACGGTGCTGCCTCAGGTCGACAATATCCGTATCGAGCGAGCCGGCCAGCAGCGCTGGCTGGTTGTGGCCCTGCCTCCGGACAAACTGTGGACGACGATCAAGGATTTCTGGCAGGAGACCGGATTCATCATCAATCTCGAGCGCCCTGAAGCGGGGGTGATGGAAACCGACTGGGCCGAAAATCGTGCCAAGATCCCCAGCGACATCATCCGCAACACCCTGGGCAAGATTCTCGATTCCCTCTACTCATCGGGTGAGCGGGACAAGTTCCGCACGCGTCTGGAACCGGGCGCGGCGGCAGGCACGACGGACATCTTCATCAGTCATCGGGGCATGGAGGAGGTCTATACCTCGTCCGCCAAGGACGATACGCGCTGGCAGCCCCGCCCCCCGGATTCGGAACTAGAAGCCGAAATGCTCAGGCGCCTGATGGTTCGCCTGGGCACCGAAGAAAAGCATGCTGAGATTGCGGTCGCCCAAGCCAAGGCCGAACCCAAGGCCAAGCTCGCCCGGAACGACGATGGATCAGGAACCGTGGAGGTTCAGGAGCGCTTCGATCGTGCCTGGCGGCGCGTGGGCTTGGCGCTCGATCGGGTCGGGTTCACGGTCGAGGATCGCGATCGCGCCAAAGGTCTCTATTTCGTCCGCTATGTCGATCCCAACCTCGATTCCAAGAAGGAAGACAAGGGCTGGCTGGCCAA
>SSTA01000128.1 GCA_009469685.1 Azonexaceae bacterium
CCCGCCGATCAGACAGGCGGTGACGCGTCCCTGGAGTTCGTAGCCGAGGAAGGGGGTATTCTTGCCCTTGCTGCGCAGGGCTTCCGGCAGCAGCCGCCAGTTAGCTTCGGGGTCGAAGACGCAGACGTCGGCGACGGCGCCGACCGCCAACTGGCCGCGGTCGCTGCCCAGGATGGCTGCCGGGTCGGCGGTGATGCGGGCCAGGGCCTTGGGCAGGCTGACGCCGGCCTCGGTGGCCCATTTCAACGTCAAGGGCAGCAGAAGTTCGAGGCCGGTGGCGCCGGGTTTGGCTTCGCCGAAGGGTAGGAGCTTGTCGTCGGCGCCCACAGGCGTATGGTCGGAACAAATGGCGAGGACACCGCGGGCCGCGGCGTCGGAAAGCGCCTGACGATCGCTTTGCGAGCGGAGCGGCGGGTCGAAGCGGGCCTGACTGTCGAAATAACCGATGTCGTTTTCGGTCAGGTGGAGGTGATGGATGCTGACGTCGCCAGTGACTGCCACGCCTTCGCTGCGCGCGACTTCCAGCAGACGGGCGCCGGCCCCCGAGGACAGGCGGGTCAGATGCAGGCGGACCCCGGTATCGCGGGCGAGTTGCACCAGGGTCGCGATGGCGATGGTCTCGGCACTGACGGGAATTCCGGCCAGGCCGAGCCGGCTCGCCACTTCGCCGGCATGGGCGATGCCATTGCGGGCCAGCCAGTGATCCTGGGGCTGCAGCCAGACCGCGTAGCCGAAGGTGGCCGCGTATTCCAGAGCTCGCATGAGGGATTCGGTGTCCACCACCGGGCGGTTGGCCTGGGAGAAGGCGACGCAACCGGCCCGCGCCAGTCCGCCGAGTTCCGCCAGCCGCTCGCCTTTGAGGCCCAGGGTCAGAGCGCCCAAGGGAAGGACGCGGGCTCTGCCGATGTCGGCGGCGCGATGGACGAGGCGGTCTGCGAGTTCGGGTTCGTCAAGGGGCGGGTCCGTATCGGGAGGAACGACCACCGAGGTGACGCCGCCGGCGACCGCGGCGGCGAGTTCGGCCTCGATGCTGTTGAGCCGCGCCCCGAGGTCGATGAAACCGGGACAGACCACCGCACCGCTGGCATCGATGATCCGTTCGGCAGCAAATCCCTCAGGGGCGCTCCCGATCGAGGCGATCCGGCCCTCGGCGATAAACAGGCTTGCCGGCCGGTCGATATTGTTGAGGGGATCGATCAGGCGGCCATTGCGGATTTCGATTCGGTTCATTTCCGGGCTTCCAAAGTCAGTTTCCAGCGACGATGCTCATGACGGCCATGCGAACGGCGATGCCGAAAGTGACCTGGGGCAGGATGACCGCCTGGGGGCCATCGGCGACGACCGAATGGATTTCGACCCCGCGATTCATGGGGCCCGGATGCATGACGATGGCGTCCGGTTTCGCGAGGGCGAGCTTGTCGGGGGTGAGACCATAGAGGCGGAAGTATTCGCCGGCCGAAGGCAGCAGGGCGCCGTTCATTCGCTCGTTCTGCAGACGCAGCATGATGACCACGTCGCAGTCCTTGAGGCCTTCGGCCAGGTCGTGGAAGACATGGACGCCCATGCGGTCGAGGTGCCCCGGCAGCAGCGTCTGCGGGCCGATGGCGCGCACCTCCGGCACGCCCAGGGTGGTCAGGGCGTGGATGTCCGAGCGGGCGACCCGGGAGTGGAGGATGTCGCCGACGATGGCGACCCGCAGGTTGGTGAACTCCTGCTTGTAGTGCCGGATGGTGTACATGTCGAGCAGCCCCTGGGTGGGGTGGGCGTGGCGCCCGTCCCCGGCGTTGACGACGTGGATGTCGTCGCGACCGACCCGGGCCAGGTGCTCGGCGATCAGATAGGGAGCGCCGCTCGCGCTGTGGCGCACCACGAAGAGATTGGCATGCATGGCGCACAGGTTGTCGATGGTGTCGAGCAGGGTTTCGCCCTTGGCGGTCGACGAGCGGCCGATGTCCAGGTTGATGACGTCAGCCGAGAGGCGCTTGGCGGCAATTTCGAAGGTGGTGCGGGTGCGGGTCGAGTTTTCGAAAAACAGGTTGAAGACGCTCTTGCCCCGCAGGAGCGGAACCTTTTTCACATCCCGCTGGGAAACTTCCATAAAGGACTGGGCGGTGTCGAGGATGTGGGTGACCACCTCCCGGGGCAGTCCCTCGATCGACAGCAAGTGGGTCAGTTCGCCGTGGGCGTTGAGCTGGGGATTATGCATGCTCCAGCCTCCAGGACAGGCGGCCGTCGTCGCCCCGGGCGAGGACCAGGCTCTCGCCGGGGGCCAGGGTCAGGGTCCAGGGGCAGTAGGTCGGGGCGACGGGGAGTTCCCGCTCCCCGCGGTCGGCCAGCACGGCGAGTTCGACCGAGGCCGGACGGCCGTAGTCGAACAATTCGTTGAGGGCGGCGCGGGTGGTGCGGCCCGTGTAGAGGACATCATCCACCAGGATCAGGTGGCGGCCATCCACGCCAAACGGGATTTCCGTGGGGCGGACCTGGGGGTGTAGCCCCTTTTCGGAGAAGTCGTCGCGGTAGAACGAAACGTCGATCAGTCCGATCGGCTCGTCGATGCCGAGCAGTTGCCTCAAGCGCTCGGCGATCCAGGCGCCGCCGCTGTGGATGCCGACCAGGGCGGGGGAACGTCCCAGGCAGGGGCGGATGGCGTCGGCCAACTGAAGGCACTGGGCTTCGGCATCAGGCAGAGGGAGGGGTGTCATGGGTGTTGGACTCGAACCAGGTTTGCAGAATGATCTGGGCGGCAACGGCATCCAGTACCGCCTTCGAAGAACGGGCATTGTGGCCGGTGTCCCGCAGGCGGGCCTCGGCATCACGGGAAGACAGACGCTCGTCGGCGAAATCCACCGGCAGGGGATGACGGCGGCGCAGGCTCTCTGCAAATCGCTTGCACCGCTCGGTGAGGGCGTGGGGCGTACCGTCGGCATGGGTCGGCAGTCCCACGATCAGACGGGCGGGCTGCCACTCGGTCACCAGGGCGGCAATCGACTTCCAGCGCAGCTCGCGATCTCCGGTGGCGATGACCGTCAGGGGATGGGCCTGGGCAAGCAGGGTTTCGCCGACTGCGACCCCGATGCGCTTTTCCCCGAAGTCGAAAGCCAGCACTGTGGACATGAATTATCGGGAAGGGCGAGCGCTGGGCGGATTGGAAGCGGCGGGCCGGGACTTGGGGGTCATGTCCGTAGGGGTGGCCGCGGCTTCTCAGGCGTGGCCCGCCACGTCGGACAACTGGGAGAAGCTGACACCCAGGTTTTGCATGGCAGCCGGCAGGCGCTCTTCGGGCGGGATGTCGAAAAGGATGGCGGCGCGGGCCGGGACGGTCAGCCAAGCGTTCTGCGCCAGTTCGTCCTCCAGTTGCCCGGCGCTCCACCCGGCATAGCCCAGGGTGACGATGAGCTCATGGGGGTCGCCTTCAGTTCCCACGTGGGCAAGAATATCCCGCGAACTGGTGAGGCCCACTTCATCGTTGACCGCCAGGGTGGATTGCCAATTGCCCACGGGGCGGTGCAGGACAAAGCCGCGGTCAAGCTGGACCGGACCGCCGAAATAGACCGGCAGGTCGGCCAGACCGCCTTGAGCGAAGGGGAGATCGATTTTTTCGAACAACCCGGCCAGAGTCATGTCGATGGGACGATTGACGATGATGCCCAGGGCGCCATTGGAGTTGTGCTCGCAGATATAGACCAGGCTATGGGCAAAATAGCGATCCTGCATCGCCGGCATGGCGATGAGGAAGTTGTCGGTCAGGTTGACGCTGTCCATGACCGAATTGTAAACCTAGAAACCGGAGTTACGGGTTCGTCCGACCTCCAAATGCCAACTGGGAAGCGAACATGACTTTCGATCCGCCTGCCGCCTTGGTCTGGTTTCGCCGCGATCTGCGGGATTACGACCATGCGGCGCTGGACGCTGCGGCCGATGCCGGTCGTGTTTACTGTGCCTTCGTCTTCGATCGGGAAATCCTCGACGTCCTGCCCGCGCGCCGGGACCGGCGACTCCATTACATCCGGGAGTCCCTGGTGGAACTCGATCGTGCCCTTGCCGCAAGGGGCGGCGGATTGATCGTGCGCGAGGGGATGGCGCGGGCGGAAATCCCCCGCCTGGCGCGGGAACTTGGAGTGAGCGCGGTATTTGCGAATCGGGACTACGAGCCCGCCGCCAAGGACAGGGATGCCGCCGTTGCCGCTGCCTTGAGCGAGTGCGGAATCGACTTCCGGACGGTCAAGGACCAGGTTCTTCACGACGGCGACGACATCCTGACCGGCGCCGGTCGTCCCTACACCGTCTTCACTCCTTATGGCCGCGCTTGGCGGGCGCGGCTCGCAGCCGAGGGCGTGGCGCCCTACTCGCGAGAGCCCCGGTTGGTGCGGCCGCCGTCGGGAAGTCGCATCCCGACCCTGGACGAACTCGGGTTCGCCCCCACCGACCTGCTCGATTTGGGCATCCGACCCGGTATGGCCGGTGCGCGGTCGGCCTGGGACGATTTCCGTCCCCGCATGGGGGACTATGCCGCACGGCGCGACTTCCCCGGGGTGAAGGGAGTTTCCTATCTTTCCGTCCATCTGCGTTTCGGAACGCTGTCGGTACGGGAACTGGTCGGAGAGGCCTTGGCGACCGCGGGGGTCGGGGCCGAAACCTGGCTCGGCGAGCTGGCTTGGCGGGACTTCTTCTTCAGCATCCTGGATCGCTTTCCCCAGGTCGAAAAACGGTGCTTTCGGCCCGAATTCGACCGTCTGGTCTGGGACGACTGGCCGGAGGGATTGGCGGCCTGGCGCGAGGGGCGGACCGGCTATCCGCTGGTGGACGCGGGGATGCGCCAGTTGGCTCGGAGCGGCTACATGCACAATCGCCTGCGCATGGTGGTCGCATCCTTTCTGTGCAAGGATCTGGGCATCGACTGGCGCCATGGGGAGCGCCATTTCGCCGCCTGCCTGAACGACTTCGACCTCGCTGCCAACAATGGCGGCTGGCAATGGGCGGCGTCCACGGGGTGCGACGCGCAACCCTATTTCCGCATCTTCAATCCGGTCAGCCAGTCGGAGCGCTTCGATCCCGACGGCCGCTTCATCCGCCGCTACCTACCGGAGCTCGCCCGGGTTCCGGATCGCCACATCCATGCGCCTTGGCGCATGAGTCCGGCCGAGCAGGCGGCGGCCGGGTTTGTCCTCGGCCGCGACTACCCGGCGCCCCTGGTCGACCATGCCGCAGCCCGGCGGCGCACCCTGGAGCGCTATCGAAGCGTCAGATCCGACGCTTAGCCTGGGTGTAGCTGCCGATCAGGCGCAGGAGCTCGTCCTCGTCGTAGGGTTTTCCGAGGTAGTGATCGGCGCCGATTTCCTCCGCGTACTTGCGGTGTTTGTCGGCGGTACGGGAGGTGATCATGATGATCGGGACTCCCTTCCACTGGTTGTCGGCCCGAATGTTGCGGACCAGTTCGAAGCCATCCATGCGCGGCATTTCGATATCCGACAGGATGACGTCGGGCAGCACCTCCTGAAGTTGCTCCAGGGCGTCGACGCCGTCTTTGGCCGTAACCACCTGGTAGCCTTCCCGAGACAGCAGGCGGCCGGTGATCTTGCGTACGGTCAGGGAATCGTCCACCACCAGCACGGTGGGCAGGGTGGACGGGGCGCTCGGGGTCGGCGCGGTCGCCACCGGGACCGTCGTGGCGACCGCGGCGCGGCGGCTCGCCAGAGCGACCGGATTGAGAATCAGGACGACTTGGCCGTCACCGAGGACGGTGGCTCCGTCGATGCCGACTACGCGGGCGAGTTGGGCACCGATGTTCTTGACCACAACTTCCTGGTTGCCCTTCAATTCGTCCACCTGGACCGCCGCCCGCTGGGAACCGGAGCGCATCAGGATCACCCAGTAGCGGCGCCGGTTTTCCGGCAGGGCTCCAGGATCTCCGAGCAAGTGCGGCAGGAAATGGAAGGGGTATTGGTTGCCATGCCATTCGGCAGCGCCGCGTTCGCGCAAGGCGGCGAGATCCTTCTCCTTCAACTCCTGGACCTGCTCGATCATGGTCGAGGGAACCGCATAGAGGGCGCCGCCGGCCCGCAGGAGCAGCGTCTGGGTGACGGCGAGAGTGAGCGGCAGGTAGAGTCGGAAAGTGGTTCCTTGTCCGAGGGTAGTGGCGATTTCGATTCGCCCGCCAAGGCTGCTCACTTCCGTCTTGACCACGTCCATGCCGACGCCGCGGCCGGCGATCTGGGTGACTTCGCCGGCGGTCGAAAATCCGGGCTGGAAGATCAGGTCGTAGAGATGGGCATCGTCGACGGCTTCGCCGGCGGCAATGAAGCCTAAGGCTTCACCCTTCGCTCGGATGCGCTCGGCATTGAGGCCGCCCCCGTCGTCGCTCATCGCAATGATGATTTCGTTGCCCTCCTGGCGGAGTGCGAGGGTGATTTCACCGATCTCGGATTTGCCGCAGGCTGCGCGCTCGGCACGGGATTCGATGCCGTGGGTGACCGCATTGCGAAGCATGTGCTCCAGGGGGGCGAGCATCTTGTCGAGGACCGAACGGTCGATTTCCACCTGGCCGCCGCGAATATCCAGGTTGGCGCGTTTGCCCAATTCCTTGGAGGTCTGGCGAACGATGCGATAGAGCCGCTCGGCCTGACTCGCGAAGGGCAGCATGCGTACGCCCATGAGCTCTTGCTGTAGGCCCCGATTGAGTCGGGCCTGGGCAAGGAGCGCGGCATTGGCGTCGTCGAGGTTCTTCAGGAGGTTCTGCTGCACGGTGGCGACGTCATTCACCGATTCGGCCATGAAGCGCGTGAGTTCCTGGAAGCGCGTGAAACGATCGAGTTCCAGAGGATCGAAGTCGGACTGGCCCTCGTGAGCCTGGGCCACCCGGGCCTGGATCTGGGTCTCCGCCTGGATTTCGATGTCCCGCAATTGACGGCGCAGGCGAATGACGTTTTCCGTGAGATCGAGGAGCGAGGTCTTGAGGCCGCGCATTTCGCCTTCGATGCGGGCGCGGGCAATGGACAACTCGCCGGCCTCGTTGACCAGCCGGTCCACCAATTCGGCGCGCACCCGCAAGCTTGCCCGCCGGTCGGCGAATTCGTGCTCGTGTTCCGGCTGCGCGGCGGGGCCGACCGGAGCCGGGGCGGCGGCCTTGGGTTCGGTCGCGTCGGCTACAGGCGTGCCGGGGGCAGTCGCGGACTCGGCGGTCGAACCCGGAGCGGTCTCAGGGAAGAGCACCGGCAGATCGCCAGCCTGAAGGTGATCGACCAACTGCACCAAGGTGTCGCACCCGCTCTCCACTTCGTCGATCTGGGCGGCATTGGCATTTCCGCCACGGACGATTTCCTCTACCCGGGTTTCCAGGCGGTGGGTCAATTCGCCCAGATTCATCGCGCCAGCCATGCGGGCGCTACCCTTGAAGGTATGGAGATGGCGGGCCAGGGCGCGGGGTGCGGCGCCGTCTCCGGGCTGCTGGCGCCAGGCCTGAATCTGCTCGTTGAAGCCGCGAATCAGCTCCAGTGCCTCCTCCAGGAAGATGGGCAGCAACTGGTCGTCCAACTCATCCTTGAGGCGGGGGAGTTCCAGCGCTTGTTCGACCGGGGCACGGGGGCCACCGCTGACCAGGGATTGCTCGGCAAGATCGATTTCCCCGGGGCTGCCGGCATCCTCCGCAATTTCAAGCTCGAAGCCCGGTTCCTCGACGCCAAGCGTTTCCAGATTCGCGGAGTCGTCGGATTTCAGTGTGACTGAAACCGGCGGGTAGATTTCGTCGAGAGCTTCGACCAAAGTCGGTAGTGGATCCGGACCGCGATCGTCGCTCAATGCGGTGTACATCTCCTCCAGGCCGAGTACCGCCTGGCGAACGGTTTCCAGACCTTCGATGCTTCCAGGGCGAGCGCTCGCATCCCTGCGCAGCAGGGCGTGCTCCAGCGCAACCGCCAATTGATGAATGGGGAGTAGCCCGACGGTAGCCGCAATACCCCCCAGAGTATGGGCGGCCCGCGTTATCGCAAAAGTCGTGGGACCCTCAGGGTCGACCGTGAGTTGAGCAAGGCTTGCATGCAGAGTATCGAGATGCTCGCGTGCCTCTTCGCGAAAAATGTCAAACAGGGTGGCAGCGCCAGCGGGTTC
>SSTA01000015.1 GCA_009469685.1 Azonexaceae bacterium
CGGTCCACGAAAACGGGAGGCCGCAGCCTCCCGATGGCGATCGATTGAACGCCTTACTTCGCAAGGCCCACCAGGTGGTCGACGGCAGCCTTGACTTCGGCGTCGGACAGGTCGGCGGCACCTCCCCGGGGCGGCATCGCATTCTTGCCGTTCAAAGCGCTCTTGTAGAGGGCCTCTTTGCCCTGGGCGATGCGGGGACCCCAGGCGCCCTTGTCGCCAGCCTTGGGCGAGTTGGCGGCACCGGAATTGTGGCAAGCACCGCAAATGGTGTTGTATACCGTCGGTCCATCCTTGGGAGCGCCGCCCGTCGCCGCGGCGGCCTTTTGCATTTCGAACTTGGCGACCGGCTGAATGCGGATATCGGCTGCGTCCGCACCGCCGGAGGAGGCAGCCGACTTGTCGCTCTTGAGCGAAAGAGGGACGATCAGTGCAATCCCGACCACGGCAGCGACGATGGTCGCAACCATGATGGACTTGGATGAGTGGGGTTCGGCCATGATTCTTGTCCTTGGGAGGGGGGTCAGTAAGGCCTGCAATTATAAAGGCTTGCCGGCGTTTCCGCATCGGGCGACGGCGGCGAAGGGGACCCGGTGCCCTCAGAGCGCCGTCTGCGCCACGATCCAGTAGCGCAGAAACTTTCCGGCCGCCATGAACGCGCAGCAGGGCAGCCAATGCAAACGCATCCACCCCGCTGCGACACAAAAAGCATCGCCGACGATAGGCAGCCAGGCCAACAGGAGAACTGAACTTCCCCAGCGTTCGACCTGTTTTCCCTGGGGCAGAGACGCGAGGCGCTGCCAGCGGGGTAAGAAACGACCACAGGCCCAGGAGGTCATCCCGCCAGCCGTATTGCCCACGGTAGACAAGGCCAGGGCCGGCCCCAGCAGATCCGGATGAAGCTTGAGAAACCCCCAGAGCAGGGCCTCGGAACCGCCGGGCAGGAGGGTGGCCGAGAGAAAACTGCCGAGCAACAGCCCACCGAGTCCCCATTCTGCCGTGACGTTTAGCCACTCCACCCTTAGAATCCCCTCTTCGTCATGAGTACCGAAACGCGAACGGGGAAACCTCGAGCCAGCGTTTCTCCCTTCACTTCGCCAAATGCACCCGGATTATCTCGAAAAAGTCCTGAACGCTCAGGTCTACGATGTCGCCATCGAAACGCCCCTGGAATTGGCCGGCAACCTGTCGAGCCGGGTCGGCAACCGCATCCTTTTGAAGCGCGAGGACATGCAGCCGGTCTTCTCCTTCAAGCTGCGGGGCGCCTACAACAAGATCGCCGGTCTCTCGCCGGAGAAATTGAAACGGGGCGTGATCTGCGCCTCCGCGGGCAATCATGCCCAAGGCGTCGCCCTCTCGGCTGCCAAGATCGGCTGCCGGGCGGTCATCGTCATGCCGATCACCACGCCGGGGATCAAGGTCGAGGCGGTACGCCGCCGGGGCGGCGAGGTGGTGCTGCACGGCGAATCCTACGACGAGGCTTACGCCCACGCCCTGGAACTGGAGAAGACCGAGAAGCTCACCTTCGTCCATCCCTTCGACGACCCCGAAGTGATCGCCGGTCAAGGCACGATAGGCATGGAAATCCTGCGCCAGCACGGGAAGCCCATCCATGCGGTATTCTGCGCCATCGGTGGCGGCGGCCTCATTGCCGGAGTGGGCGCTTACATCAAGCGCCTGCGCCCGGACGTCAAGATCATCGGTGTCGAGACTTTCGACGCCGATGCCATGGCCCGCTCGCTGGCCAAAGGCCATCGCGTACGGCTGGACCAGGTCGGCCTCTTCGCCGACGGGACCGCAGTCAAATTCGTCGGAGAAGAAACCTTCCGCGTCTGCAAGGAGGTGGTCGACGAAGTCGTCCTGGTCGACACCGATGCCATCTGCGCCGCCATCAAGGACGTGTTCGAGGACACCCGCTCGATCCTGGAGCCTTCCGGGGCGCTGGCCATCGCCGGCGCCAAGGCCTATGCGGCCCAGCACAAGCTGAAGGACAAGACTCTGGTGGCGGTGGCCTCCGGTGCGAATACCAACTTCGACCGGCTGCGCTTCGTTGCCGAGCGTGCGGAAATCGGCGAGCAGCGGGAAGCGGTCCTCGCCGTCACCCTCCCCGAGAAACCCGGCGCCTACAAGAAATTCGTCGCCCTTATCGGCAAGCGCAGCATTACCGAATTCAATTACCGCTACCACCAGGCCAGCGAGGCCCATGTCTTTGTCGGCATTTCCGTCGGCAATCGGGCGGAATCGACCAAGCTCGTCGAACAGCTGCAGAAGCATGGCTATGCCACCCTAGACCTCACCGACGACGAGATGGCGAAGAACCACGTCCGCCATCTGGTTGGCGGCCATGCCCCCCAGGTCTGCGAAAAGGGCATGCACGAGCTCTTGTACCGCTTCGAATTCCC
>SSTA01000129.1 GCA_009469685.1 Azonexaceae bacterium
CTGGCGGAAGTTCTTCAGGTCGTCGATGGACAGATCGTAGCCGGTCAGGTGCAGGAGGGAGTAGATCAGCATCGAGCCGTGGCCGTTGGAGAGCACGAAACGGTCGCGATCGGCCCACTTGGGGTTGGCCGGATTGTGCTTCAGATGGCGGCGCCAGAGGACTTCGGCGATTTCCGCCATGCCCATGGGGGCGCCGGGGTGACCGGAATTGGCCTTCTGGACGGCGTCCATGGCGAGGGCGCGGATGGCGCCGGTGAAAGGGGTGAAAACAGGGGGCTTGACCGTGGTTGCGCTCATGAGACTCTATCCGTTTGGCGTAATTTCTCGCCCGGAGAAAAGACGAAATTATCCGGCAAACCGGGCGCTTTGGGTAGGGCGATCGTTACCGAAAGGTGGGGAAAACGGGGCGGCCGGGCGCGAATCGACTCGGCGCGCACCATTTCGACAAGAAATGCCGTCAGGCGAGTTTCTTCTTCTCCATCAACTTCCAGATCAAGGGCGTCAGGATCAATTGCATCGCAATGTCCAGCTTGTCTCCGGGAACGACGAGGGTGTTCGCGCGGGACATGAAGGAGTCCTTGATCATCGCCAGGAGGTAGGGAAAATCCACGCCGCGCGGATTGCGGAAGCGGATGACCACCATGGACTCGCCGGCGTTCGGGATATCCCGGGCGATGAAGGGATTGGACGTATCCACCACCGGTACGCGCTGGAAATTGATATGGGTATGCTCGAATTGGGGCACGATGTAATGGACGTAGTCGGGCATGCGCGACAGGATGACGTCGGTGACCGCCTCGCGCGAATAGCCCCGCAGATTGGTGTCCCGGTTGATCTTCTGGATCCATTCCAGGTTGATCACCGGGACGACGCCGATCATCAGGTCGGTGTAGTGAGCGACATTGACGTCACCGGTATGCACGGCCCCATGGAGACCCTCGTAGAAGAGCATGTCGGTCCCGGCGGGGAGATCGCTCCAGGGGGTGAAGGTTCCCGGCGGAGAGCCGAGTCGGGCGCTTTCGCCCTCGCTATGGACGTAGTAGCGCCGTTTGCCGCTCCCGCATTCTCCATAGGTCCGGAAGAGATTCTCCAGTTCCTTGAGCAGGTTGGCTTCGGGTCCGAAGTGGGAGAGGCGGGATTCGCCGAGAATTGCGCGTTCGGTATTGATGCGCACGAACTCTTCCCGTTCGTAACGGTGGAAACTGTCGCCTTCGACTATGGCCGCCTTGACTCCCTCGCGGCGGAAGATGTTTTCGAACACATTCTTGACCGTGCTGGTCCCGGCTCCCGAGGAGCCCGTCACGGCGATGACCGGATGCTTGATGGACACGATGCTTCTCCCTGATATGACGCGAATTCAGGCCGCAATGGGCAGGTTTTCATGGTGGTAGCGGGCGATGCGTTCGACCTCGGATCGCGAACCCAGGATGACGGCGATCCGCTGGTGCAACGCCTCCGGCCGAGCATCCAGGATGCGTTCCATGCCCGTGGTGGCTGCGCCGCCGGCCTGTTCGACGATCATGGCCATGGGATTGGCCTCGTAGAGCAGTCGAAGACGCCCCGGTCTGCCCGGATCCCTGAGGTCCTGCGGATAGAGAAAGACTCCGCCCCGATTGAGGATGCGATGGACTTCGGCCACCAGGGAGGCGATCCAGCGCATGTTGAAGTCCTTGTCCCGCGGGCCGCTTCGGCCGGCACGGCATTCTGCCACGTAGCGCTGGACCGGCGGATGCCAGAAGCGCTCGTTGGACATATTGATGGCGAATTCGGATGTTTCCTCCGGAATTCGCAACGTCGAGTGGGTGAGAATGAACTCTCCAATGGCCCGGTCCAGAGTGAAGCCGTGGACGCCATTGCCGGTCGTCAGCACCAGCATGGTGTTCGGCCCGTAGATGGCATAGCCGGCACAGATTTGTTGGGTGCCCGGCTGGAGGAAATCTTCCGGGGCGGGGTCTCGGTCGGGGTCGGGGTGCTTGAGGATGGAAAATATGGTCCCGACGGTCATCGCAATGTCGGTGTTCGAAGAGCCGTCCAGAGGGTCGAAGACCAGCAGGTAGCGGCCCCGCCGGTGGGTGGGCAGGATGTGCTCCATCTCCTCGGAAGCCATGGCCGCCAGGTGGCCGCGCCAGGCGTTCGCTCTGATCATGGCGCCGTTGGCGATGAGATCGAGCTTCTTCTGTTCTTCGCCCTGGATGTTTCCGCTGCCGGCGGAACCCAGTATGTCGGCGAGCGCACCGTTGGCGACGATGCCGGAAATGGCTTTGCAGGCCGTGGCGATGTCGCTCAGCAGCCCGGTGAAATCGCCACTGGCGCCCGGGTGACGCGTTTGCTCTTCGCTGATGAATTGGCTCAAGGTCGGACGGTGGGGCATCGCATTCTCCTTTAGCGGCACAGGCGCTGCCGCCAGCCGGGGTAGAAGCTGTCGGCATCGGCGGGGAAGGATTCGAAGGCGCGGGCGAGTTCCCGGTGGGCGGCGGCGTACTCGAGTACGTCGCTGCCGCTCTTCCAGGCCTCGTAGGCCTGGAAGAGCGAGGTGGCGCCGGCCACGGGGCCGTCCAGATGGCCGAAGGAGCCTCCGCCACAGGTGTTGATCACATTGGCATGGCCCAGGTTCTTGAAGAAGCCGGGCAGGCGTACGGCGTTCATGCCGCCGGAGATGATGGGCGTATTGCCCTTCATTCCACGCCATTCCTGCCGAAAATAGGGGCCGTCGGCGACTTCGCGCTCCATCATGTAGGCGATGGCGCGGTCCGAGGCTTCGCCCTCCATCTTGCCGTAGCCCATGGTTCCGGTGTGCATGCCGGAGGCGCCTTGCAACCGGCTCATCTTGCAGTGCACGAAACCGGAGTAGCCGCGCTTGGACTGGGGGCTGGTGACGGCGCCGTGGCCCGCCCGATGGTAATGCAGGAACTGGCGCGGGAAATAACGGCGGGCGAGGGTGACGGCGGTGGGGCCCCCCACGTAGCCATCGACCAGGAAGGCGACGCGGTTGGCGTTTTCGCCGAAGGTCTCAAGGATGTACTCGCCCCGGGCGATCATCTCGAAGGGGTCGTCGGCGGTGATGTTGGCGGAAAAAATCTTGGGTTTGCCCGTGCAGTCCTGCGCTCGCCGCAGGGCATCGGCCACCAGGGGAATGGTTTCCTTCAGGGGAGCGAAAACCTGGTTGCCCTGGGGCTCATCGTTCTTGATGAACTCCCCGCCCAGCCAGAATTGGTAACAGGCGTCGGCGAAGGGCTGGGGGCGCAGGCCCAGCTTGGGTTTGATGATGGTGCCCACCACCAGGCCGCCGTCGACCAGAGGACGGCCGAGCAGGCGCCAGAGGTCCACGATGTTCATGGCCGGGCCGTCGAAAAGCGCAAGCAGAGCCGGCGGCACCCAGAAGTCCTGCATCTTGCCGTATTCCACGTCGCCCATGCCCTGATTGTTGCCTATGGTCAGCGTCAGGAAGGAGACGATCATCGCCCGGCCGTCAATGATGTTGCGGTCGAACAGCTCGTTCGGGAAAGCGATCTTCATCAGCCAATCGCCTTCGGGGAGTGGGGAGAGGTGATAGACCAGGGCATCCACCGAGCGGGTGAAATCGTCCGTGGTGCACACCTCGACGTTGGTGCCTGCGGAGGATTCCGCCGCGAAATGGGCGGCGGTCGCCAGTGGCTCGTAACCGGTCTTCGGTTTGAAGTGGTATGCACAGAGGACATGACGGCCGTCGGCGATGAGCCGTTCTTCCTGCAAGTCGAGATTGACGTAGCGCTTGCTCTGATCCATGGGCCTTCTCCTCACACAAAATGAAATCCTGATGACTGCCATCCTAGAAAGGGATAGCCATAAATAACAGTCAGTAGTTTTTATATTTTGTATAAATAGAAGCTTATTATTCGGCTGTGAGAAACCCAACCTTTCGCCAGCTTCGTGTCTTTGAGGCGGTGGCGCGCCACCTTTCCTTTTCTCGGGCAGCTGAAGAGCTCTTCCTGACCCAGCCGGCCGTATCCATGCAAGTCAAACAGCTGGAAGCGGGCGTTGGTCTGCCCCTGGTGGCCCAGTCAGGAAAACGGGTCCAGCTGACCGAAGCGGGCGTGCTCATGGCCCAGGTCGCCCGCCGTATCGCCGGCGAATTGAGGCTCGCCGGCGACGCCGTCGCCGCCCTGCAAGGATTGGCGACCGGGAGTCTGGCCATCGCCGTGGTGTCGACGGCGATCTATTTCGCTCCCCATTTTCTGGCGAGTTTCAGTACCCGCCACCCCGGCATCCAGGTTCGCCTGCTGGAGGCCAATCGCGAGCAGGTGTTGAAACTGCTCTTCGAAAATGAAGTGCAACTGGCCATCATGGGGCAACCGCCCGACGGGAGCGGTCTTGACGCCGAGTATTTCGCCGATCACCCCCTCGGGGTCGTCGCCGCACCGGACCATCCGCTGGTCTCTCGCCCAGGGCTGCAGGCTGCCGATCTGGCCGGAGAGGTGTTCGTCTTGCGGGAGAGCGGTTCCGGAACCCGGCGAACCATGGAGCGATATTTCACCGATCACGGGGTCGCTCTGCGCGCCGGCATGGAACTGGCCAGCAACGAAACCATCAAGCAAGCGGTGATGGCCGGCCTGGGCCTGGGATTTCTATCGCTTCATACCATCGGGCTGGAGTTGGCGAGCAATCGACTCCGGGTTCTCGACGTGGCGGGCTTGCCAGTCCGCCGCCGCTGGAACCTCTGCGCACGCCAGGACCGCTTGCTCTCTCCAGCGGCCCTGGCCTTTCGCCAGTTCGTACTACAAGATGGCCAGGAATTGCTCCTGGAAGGTGTGCTGGGCCCGCGCCCGTGACCGTCAAATGGCCCACCAGCTGAGCAGAATGCTCAGCAGGGCGGCGCAGACGATCATCAGCCCGATCCAGGCGCATACACCCGCGAAAGTCACCATGTTCGCGATGTAGTGGCACTTGCGGGCATCATCGACCTTGAGCAGTGGCCGTACGCCATGGCGAATCAAGGCAGCCGACCCCAACCAAGCCAGCGCGACGATGACTCCATTGAATGCCAGGCTGGGCACGAACAGGGCCAGAGCGGATAGCCACAGCGGAACCGGTGCGATGGCAGCGAGCGCATAGGCGTTTTCGTAGCCCGGGTCGTGGTCCTGCGCCATGGCCATGCGCTGTATCAGCATGGCCATGAAGGAAACCATGGCGATCTGGACGAAAAAGAGAACGAAACCGGTCGCCATGAGCTGCGCAGTGCTAAGGGCGGGAACCGAGAGTGGGAAAACGGCCCCGGGATTGACGGTTTCGGCATAAATGTACATGGCCGGCGGCAGGACCGACATCGGAAGGACAAGGGTGGTCCTCAGCTTCCTGACCGTCGGGTGATCGCGGGCGATGTCGCGCCAGCCCTCGGTTTCGGAAACGAGCATGGCGGGAAAGTGTGCGAACGACATGGTGGCCTCCAGAGTTTCCGCCGGAAGCGCGCCGACGCCCCATCGGCG
Source organism: Azonexaceae bacterium (assembly GCA_009469685.1). The sequence continues at coordinate 5,463 of SSTA01000129.1, forward strand.
TCGGCGAGGGCGGGCTGTTCGTTAGAGCCTGGGAGTCGCTGCCGGTTCCTGTCTAGGGACGGACGGTTTCGGGGGCGGAATCGGCGGTTCGCTTGCGCGCAGGGGCCAGATCGGGATCGAGAAGATGCTCTATCCGGCTGAAGATTTCGAATCGGGAAAAGGGTTTCTTCATGAAATCGTCGGCGCCGATGCGATCGGCGTAGAACTGTTCCGTCGCCTGCTCATTGCCGCTCATCATAATCACCGGAATGTCCCGGGTCAGCGGGTCGCGCCGCAGGGTGCGCAAGACGGCGAAGCCGCTCATGCCGGGTAGGACGATGTCGAGGAAGACCAGTTCCGGACGATCGCGGCGGGCAATTTCCAGCGCTGTCTCGCCATTGAGCGCTTCGTGGGTGACGAACCCAACCGAACGAAGATTCTTGCGCAAGACCGCCACGACCGTTGGCGAGTCGTCGACGATCAGCGCCCGGGTCCCCTTGCGGGCGTTCACGCGCTGACGCGACCGCCGCTCCGAATTCGTTGTGGCGGCAGGCTCTGGCGCCACAGGCGGGCACGGCGGAACCGCCTGCTCGACGGGTTCCGGTGTCTTTGCTTCCGCAGCCCTGGCAAAAGCTGCACGAATCTGATTCAAGATGCCCATGGCTGTTCTCCGTGGGGTTCTACGGCCCCATTGCGGTTGGGCGGCTGACCGCCCAGGTATTAGGTTGCAGCGCCGTGGTAGGCGGTCACCCGTTCGACTTCTTGCTTCGATCCCAGAATGACGGGAACTCTTTGATGCAGCTTCTCCGGCTTGAGTTCCAGGATACGCTGTTTACCCGTCGTGGCCGCCCCGCCGGCCTGCTCGACCAGGAATGCCATGGGGTTGGCTTCGTACATCAGTCGCAGCTTTCCTCCCTTGTCTCGGGTCTTGGCGTCGATGGGGTACAGGAAAATGCCCCCCCGGGTCATGATGCGGTGGACGTCGGCGACCATGGAGGCTACCCAGCGCATGTTGAAATCCTTGCCGCGAGGGCCTTCCTTACCCAGGACGAGTTCATCGATATAGCGCTGGACAGGGACTTCCCAGTGACGCCGGTTCGACATGTTGATGGCGAACTCCTTGGTCTCTGCCGGAATACGCGCGTTTTCCTGGGTCAGCACGAAGGCCCCAACCTCGCGGTCGAGGGTGAAGACGACCACGCCATCACCGACGGTCAGCACCAGAAGAGTCGTCGGACCATAGACCGTGTAGCCTGCGGCGACCTGTTCGGTGCCCGGTTGCAGAAAGGCCTGTTCGGCGCCCCGGGGCGTGGAGAGATCGGCGCCCTCCGGACATTTCAGGACCGAGAAAATCGTTCCCACCGAAACGTTTACGTCGATATTGGAGGATCCGTCCAGGGGATCGAAGAGCAGGAGATACTCGCCTTGCGGGTAGCGATGGGGAATCGTGTGCGGTAGGTCCATTTCCTCGGAAGCCATGGCCGCCAGATGCCCGCCCCACTCGTTCGCTTCGAGCAGAATCTCATTGGAAAGAACGTCCAGCTTCTTCTGGGCCTCGCCCTGTACATTGTCGCTGCCGGCCTCGCCCAGGATGCCCCCCAAACCTCCTTTGCCGATCGCAATCGAAATGGCCTTGCAGGCTCTCGAGACGACTTCGATGAGAAGTTTCAGGTCCGCGGTGATGATGCCTTTTTCCCGTTGCTGCTCGATCAGGTAACGGGACAGTGTCATGCGCGCCATGGAGGCTCCGGTGGTTGGCGGTGAAAACCAGCGATTTTACCGGGTTGTCGCGCGGGCATGGAGGAATGCAAAGGCCGCTGCGCTGGTCATCGGCTCGCTGAACAGGTAGCCCTGGACTTCGTCGCAAGCATTGGCGGCGAGGAGTTCAAGTTGGTCCTGGGTCTCCACCCCTTCGGCGATCACCTTCAGTCCGAGGGAGTGGGCCAGGGCAATGGTGCCCATGGCGATGGCGCGGTCGTTGAGATCGTGCTCGATGTCGCGGACGAAGGAACGGTCGATCTTGAGATGGTCGATGTGAAAGAGCTTGAGGTAGGCGAGGGAAGAGTAGCCGGTGCCGAAATCGTCGATGGCCAGCGTGACGCCCATGCGGCCGAGCACGTCCAGAATTCCGACGGCCTCCTGGGGGCTCTCCATCACCGCGCTCTCGGTGATTTCAAGTTCCAGAAGCTCAGCCGGCAACCCGGATTCGGCCAGGGCTCCGGCGACCATTTCGCAGAAATCCCGCCTGCGCAGCTGACGGGCGGAGACGTTCACTGCGATGCGCAGGGGCGGCAAACCGGAATCGATCCAGTGGCGCATCTCGCGACAGGCGTTCAGGAGCACCCATTCGCCGATGGGGACGATGAGGCCCGTTTCCTCGGCGATGGGGATGAAGCGGTCGGGAGAGATGGTGCCTTCGCTGGGATGGTGCCAGCGCAGGAGGGCCTCGACGCCGGTCGGGCGGCCGTCGGCGGCTCCGAACTGGGGTTGGAAGACGAGGGCGAATTCATTGCGACTCACTGCCTGGCGGAGCTTGTTCTCGATTCCCAGGCGTTCGATGGCCGAGCGGTTCATCTCCTCGGCAAAGAATTGGTAGTTGTTTCGTCCGGCGGCCTTGGCGTGGTACATCGCCGTGTCGGCGTTCTTGAGGATCGTGTCGCCATCGCTGCCATCGGCGGGGAAGACGCTGATGCCGATGGAGGGTGAAGTGTGCAGCTCGTGTTGATCGACATTGATGGCCGACGAGAGGGCGCCAATGATCTTGCCGGCGACGATGGCCGCATCGGTGACGTGGCTGATGTCGGGCAGAAGAATGACGAATTCGTCGCCGCCGATGCGCGCGACGGTGTCGGTCTCCCGGATGGTCGCCGCAAGGCGGCAGGCCACTTCACGCAAGAGTTCGTCGCCCACCTGGTGGCCGAGGGTATCGTTGATCACTTTGAAGCGGTCGAGGTCGAGGAACATGACCGCGATCTTCCAGCCGTGCCGGCGGGCTTCGGGCAAGACCTGGGCGAGCCGCATGTGAAGGGCGAGGCGGTTCGGCAATCCGGTCAGCGGATCGTGCTGGGCCATATGACGAACCCGATCCTCGGCCCGGCGGCGCTGGGTAATGTCGGTGATCAGCCAGATGTGGTGGGTGGCTGCGCCGGTGAGTCGGTCGTTCACCCGGGTGACGCCTAGGCTGGCGATGAACGATTCGCCATTCTTGCGGTGGATTTCCGCTTCACCGTGCCAGGCTCCATCTCCTGCCAAGGCGTCGTGCAGTCCGCTCAGATCGCTCCCGGAGCTGGCCAGCAAGAGACTGTCCGCGGGCAGGCCGAGCAGTTCGTAACTCTCGTGGCCCGTGATGGCCGTGAAGGCAGGGTTGGCCGAAACGACGCGCTGGGATTCGTCGGCAATGACGATGGCGGTCGGGCTGTTGGCGAACACCAGGTCTGCGAGTTGCAGACGGGATTCCGCCCGCTTCCGCTCGGTGATGTCGGTATAGACGGTGACGAAGCTGCCATCGGGCAGGGGCGTTCCGCGTATCTCCAGGGCCAGCCCATTGGGGCGAACCCTTTCGATCAGATGGGCCTTTCCCTCCCGGGCTCGGGCGACGATTTCCTGGGTCAGGGTCTCTGGATCACCCGGGCCATACTCGCCCCGGGCCGCGTTGTACGCGATCAGCCGCTCGAAGGGGGGCGTCCCTTCGGCGAAGAGTTCATCCGGGAAGTCCAACAGGCGGCGGAACTCGGCGTTATGGACGGCGAGAACGAGATCGGCATCGAACAGCGACAACCCGCCGGGAAAATTCGACACGACGGTGTCCAGAAGGTCGTGCTGCTTGCGCAGCGCGGTCTCGGCAGCCTTGGATTCGGTGATGTCGGTGTACGTGGTGACAAATCCGGCAATGCGCCCTTCGACCAGCAAGGGTTGGCCGTGCACCAGATGCGAGCGGCCGGAAGGACGGGTGCGCTCGATGCGGTGAGGTTCGAAACGCCGCGCCAGTTCGACGACGCGGGCAACATGTTCCTCGGGGTCGCCGGGACCGTACTCGCCGCGGTTGGCGGCGACCCGGATCAAGTCTTCAAAGGCGGCACCCTCGAAAACGTCCGTGGGACTGAGTTCGAGAACCGAAAGAAACGCTGAATTCCACAATCGTAGACGCAGGTTTTCGTCAAAGACACTGATGCCCTGGGGAATGTGGGCGAGGACCGCGGCAAGATAGGCGTGCTGCCGATGAAGTTCCTGCTCGATCGCCTTGCGCTCGGTGATGTCCTGGCAGGTTCCGCTGGCGCGCAACGGAACTCCATCCTTGCCGAGGGTGGTGCGACCGTGGATAAGCATCTGCCGGCACTCGCCGCCGGAAAGCAAGACGCGGAACTCGATTTGGTAGGGGAGTGCCAGCGTGTGGCCGCGGGTCATGGCGTTCGCCACGCGCTCGCGGTCATCCGGGTGCACCTGCTGGAAGAAGAGGCTGGGAGTGGGAACGACGGTGCCGGGAGTCAGATCGAACAGGCGATAGCACTCGTCGGACCACCACAGCTGGTTGGTCAGCAAGTCCCTTTCCCAGTTCCCTATGCGCCCTATCCTCTGGGCTTCGAGCAGGAGAAGGAGGTGGCGCTCGTCGATGGGCAAGGCCGAAGCGGAGCCCTTGCCAGTGTCGTTGTCAATGCCGAGCGCAGCCAGCAGAGGAGGGGGAGTTGCCAAGATCGAGTTTCGCAATCCAGAACGGGCCAATGATACCCTGGCCTTCGCCATCGCGGCGCCGGAAATCCGGAAATTCCCCGGGAAATCCTGAATCTGTCAGCGTTGTCCCAAATTCAGCGATGCTGCCGAACCCAATCTCGCCACTGATCCTGCACTTTCGGGTCGAGCGCCGCGACGACCGAGCGCCGCCAAGGTGGCGCGTCGTCGAAATCGTCATCGTCGAGGGTGGAAGCCGCGCCACCGGCTTCCCGCAGCAACAGGGCGCCGGCGGAGTAGTCCCAGAGCAGTTGGCCACCGTGCAGGAGCAGATCGGCTCGCCCGGCAGCCAGATAGCACCACTCCAGTACGCTGGCGCCAAAATTGCGTTGGGAATAATAGGGGCTGTGGCTGGCCAGGGTGGCGGCGAGGGCAGGCGGTAGGCGTTTCAGATCCACTAACGCGACCGATTTTGCGAGCAGCGGTTCGGGGGTTCGCAATGGAAGTGTTTCCCCATTGAGCCGGGCGCCACCGCCCAGGGTGGCAGTGAACATTTCGTCGGCAATGGGAGCGTAGGTGACACCCAGGACGGCGCGGCCCCGCCTGATCAAGGCGACTGAAACGGCAAAGTACGGAAGCCCGACCAGGAAATTGGTGGATCCATCCACCGGGTCGAAGCACCACAGTCCCTCGTCGCCTGCGGCCAGGGCCGCCCGTTGATCGGCTTCCGGCATCTCCTCGCCTATGGTCGGCAGATCGGCGATGTCGCGCAGGGCGCGCGCAAGGAAGTGCTGGGCGGCGAGATCGGCGGCGGTGAGTACGGACCCGTCGGACTTGTGCTCCCGCACGACCTGAAGAAAGCGCGGCATGATTTCCTCCCGCGCCACGGCGCGGACGGCCGCTTCGACCTGGGGCAGGATTTCGGCCGGATTCATACGCCAGACCGCCACTTGATCGAGCAGCCGATGGACGGTGTCTGGCTCTCCGGGCCCCGGCCGGTGGAGGCCACGAGGGACATGGCGTCGAACAGCTCGCGGCGGGTGTCTGAGGGTGACGGATCGCGGCCCGAGGCATCGAGACGCCCCCGGTACTGGAGCGCAAGGTCGGCATTGAAACCAAAGAAATCCGGGGTGCAGACGGCCCCGTAGGCCCTGGCGACGGCCTGCGTTTCGTCGTAGAGGTACGGGAAAGGAAAGTCGAGTTCCTCCGCCCAGCGCACCATCTGAGGAAAAGCGTCGTCGGGATAGGCGACGGTATCGTTGCTCATGATGGCGACGGTCGCCACGCCCTGCGCCGCGAGGTCGCGGGCGTCGCGGATGAGTCTATGGATGATCGCTTTGACGAAAGGGCAGTGATTGCACATGAAGACCACCAGCAATCCGCGGGGGCCGGCGACCGAAGCGAGGGTATGGCGGCGGCCGTCGGTGCCGGGGAGATCGAAACTGGGAGCGGGCCAGCCGAAATCGCACACCGGCGGGTTGAGAGCGACCATGGAATGTACCTGGGAAGGGGATTTCACCCATAATAGCATCGATGAATTCCCCCCGTTTCTATTGCCGCGAGCCTCTGGCGCCGGGTGCCCACGTCGAGCTGCCCGAGCCCGTCGCTCGCCATGCGGTCAGGGTTCTGCGCCTGGCATCGGGGGCGGAAATCGTGCTGTTCGACGGTCGTGGCGGGGAATACCAGGCCCGCATCGAACGCATCGAAAAGGAAAGGGTGATAGCCAGCGTCGGTGCCTGGGAACCGCTGGAGCGCGAGTCCGGTTTGGAAATCACTCTGGTTCAGGCCCTCCAGGCGGGGGAAAAAATGGATTACACGGTCCAGAAGGCTGTCGAACTGGGCGTGGCGGCTATCGTCCCGGTGGAAAGTCGGCGCTCGGTCACGCGCTTGGCCGGAGATCGCGCCGGCAGGCGGGTCGCCCATTGGCAGGGCGTTGCGGCTTCCGCCTGTGAGCAGTGCGGCCGCAATCAGGTGCCGACCGTCGGTTCGGTGGAGCGTCTGGAGAACTGGCTGGCGCGGCCTGCGCAAGGGGTGCTGCGACTCATGCTGGCACCGGGGGCGGCGGTGGCGTTGCCGGAGCTGCCTGTCCCCCAGCGGGTGCAGCTGCTGGTAGGGGCTGAGGGTGGGCTCGATCCGAGCGAGATGATGGCAGCCGAGTCGGCGGGCTTTCGGGCAGTTCGCCTGGGACCCCGGGTGCTGCGTACCGAGACGGCCGGCCTGGCGGCCTTGGCGGCCATGCAGGTCTTGTGGGGCGATTTCAAGGGGGATTAGCGATGTTCGAATCGGCAGAGCTGGGCCACAAAATCGATAGGGAAACTTTCAGGAAGGAAGTGCCCCGGCTGCGGTCGGCGCTCCTCGACGTCCAATACGACGTGCTGCAAAAGAAGGAATTTCCGGTCGTCATCCTGGTGAGCGGTGTAGACGGCAGCGGCAAGGGCGAAACGATCAATCTGCTCTATTCCTGGATGGATCCTCGCCACATCTCGACACTCGCTTTCTCGGCACCCAGTGACGAAGAGCGCCAGCGTCCCTTCATGTGGCGCTATTGGCGGGCGCTTCCGCCTAAGGGTGAGGTAGGCATTTTCGCCGGTTCCTGGTACTCCCAACCCATCGCCGATCGCATCGCCGGGACCCTGCGGCGGTCCGACCTCGACCAGATTCTCGACGATATCAACCGCTTTGAGGCGATGCTGGTGAATGAGGGCGCGCTGGTCCTCAAATTCTGGTTTCACCTGTCCAAGGACGGCCAAAAGCAGCGACTCAAGGCCCTCGCCAAGGATCCCCGTACCGCCTGGCGGGTGACCAAGGCGAGCTACGACCGGCTCAAGACCTATGACGCGCTGCAAAAGGTCGCCGGCCATGTGCTGCGCGTCACCAATACCGCTCACGCACCCTGGATCATCGTCGAAGGGACCGACGACGAGTACCGTTCGCTCACCGTCGGTCGCATCGTCCTCGATTCGATGGCCCGCCGGCTGCAGCAGGCCGAGCGACCGAGGGTTCCTGTGGCGCCGCCCATCGTCAAGACCATCGATGCCAAGAATGTCCTCACCGAACTCGATCTCGGCCAGAAGCTGGCCAAGAAGGAGTATGAGCGGGAATTGGCCCATTGGCAGGGTCGGCTTCTCGAGCTGGCCCACGATCCCCGGTTTACCGAGCGCCGCTCGTTGATCATGGTCTTCGAGGGGTCGGATGCGGCTGGCAAGGGGGGCAGCATACGCCGCACGGTCGAAGCCCTTGACGCCCGCCAGTACCAGATCATTCCCATTGCCGCGCCTACCGAGGAGGAACGCGCTCAGCCCTATCTGTGGCGCTTCTGGCGTCATGTGCCGCGTACCGGTCGCATCGCCATCTTCGACCGCTCCTGGTACGGTCGGGTGCTGGTCGAACGAGTCGAGGGATTCTGCACCGAGGAGGATTGGCTGCGGGCCTACGCCGAAATCAACGATTTCGAACACCAGTTGGTGGCGGCTGGAGCCGTGGTCGTCAAGTTCTGGCTCCAGATCAGTGCTGACGAGCAACTTCGGCGATTCCAGGAGCGCCAGGATACGGAATTCAAGCGCTTCAAGATTACCGAAGAGGATTGGCGAAATCGCGAAAAATGGGATCAGTACGTCACCGCGGTCTGCGACATGGTGGACCGGACTTCCACGGGATTGGCGCCCTGGACCCTGGTCGAGGCCAACGACAAGAACTTTGCCCGGGTCAAGGTGCTGCGGACCGTCTGCGAGCGACTCGAACACGCCATTCGGGGTGATGAGGACAAATGAGCGACGACCTATACGACGAAAATTTCGTCGCCTGGTTTCGGGCGGTGACCCCCTACGTCAACGCATTCCGCGGCAAGACCTTCGTCATTGCTTTCGGTGGCAAGGCCATCGAGGAAGGCTATACCAAGACGCTCGCCTACGATGTGAATCTCCTTGCTGCCCTCGGAATACGCCTGATCCTGGTTCATGGCGCTCGCCCCCAGATCGAGGAGGAATTGCAGGAGAAGGGCCTGCCGTCCAACTATCATCGCGGTTACCGCATTACCGATGCCGCGACGCTCGACTGCGTGCTGGATGCGGTGGGCAGCGTCTATCTGGAAGTCGAGGCCCTGCTCTCCCAGGGACTGCCCAACACGCCGATGGCCAATGCCCAGATCCGCGTCATCGGGGGCAATTTCATTACCGCCCAGCCTATTGGCGTTCTGGATGGAATCGATCTCCAATATGCCGGCAAGGTGCGCAAGGTGGATGCCGACGGCCTCCGGGCCCAACTGGGTATTGGCAACATCGTCCTCCTCTCGTGCCAGGGCGCGTCTCCCACGGGTGAAATCTTCAACCTTCAGATGGAGGAGGTCGCCGAGGCGGTGGCCACTGCGCTGAAGGCCGACAAGCTGGTCTTCCTTTCCGATACCCGCGGGATAACCGATTCCCAGGGCGAGTTCAAGGATGCCTTGACGGCCGACGCCGCCGCCGAATTCCTCAAGGACGAGACCCTATCCACCGATTTGAAGCGCTATCTTCCCTGCGCCGTGCGCGCCAGCCGGCAGGGCGTGGGCCGGGTGCACCTGATCGGCTACGAGCGCGATGGCGCGCTGCTACAGGAAATCTTCACCCATGATGGCGTCGGCACCGTGGTCACCCGGGAGCCCCTCGAAAACATTCGCGAGGCGCGCCCTGACGATATCGGCAATCTCATTGCCCTGATCGAACCCATGGAGGAGGAGGGCATCCTGGTTCACCGTCCGCGGGAGCTTCTGGAGCGGGAAATCGATCGCTTTTCGGTCATGGAGCACGACGGCATCATCGTCGGCTGTGCCGCCCTTTACTGCCACGGGGACGATGTCGGCGAACTGGCCTGCCTCGCGGTCCATCCCGACCACCGGGAATGGGGCTACGGCGAACTGCTCATGCAGCGCGTCGAGATGCGCGCCAGGAAGGCCGGCATCCACCGCCTGTTCGTGCTCACCACCCGGACCGAGCACTGGTTCGTCGAGCGTGGATTCCGTATCGTCAAGGTCGATGAACTTCCGGAGCAGAAACGCGGTATGTACAACTATCAGCGGCGGTCTAAGGTCCTCTGCAAGCCTCTTTGAAGTCTGCTCCGAACGGGCTCTGAGGTTTGCAGGATCACTAAATCGGCAGCCTAGACGCGGCCCTTGGGATTTCCGCAGGGTCGAAATCGTATAAATGCTTGATTCCGGTTTGGGGTAAGGGTCGAGGTTGGCGCAGTACCGCATGGGTGTGTAGGAACTGCTGCGGCAGCAGAGTTGTCTCTCACGTGTTCGCGCGCTGTTCTGTCTGGCGATCGGTGCCAGTTCCGCTCCTGGTGAGGGCGAAACCACCATTTGAATCGAGGGCGTACCGTGCATGTGCTTTCGACCGACTCTTGCAGATCCCGTGTGAGTAAACCGGACTCGCGAGAGACTCGCTCCAAGGGCGTATTGTGATGACCCCATCTAGCGAGAGACACGCTTTGGCAGACCATGTTTCCGTTGCCGTAATCAACTCTGGGGCCATCCCACGCAGCGGCGCTGCTGCCGTTTCACGCGGATGGCAGCGCGGGAGACGAGAGCTCCTTACCGTCGCTTCCCCAGATCATCACCTGGCATTGCATCGCTGAGACCCGGTATGAGCCGCTCTGACCATTCCCAAAAGGTAGAGTCACCTCAATACAGCGTGCGCACTAAGCTGCTCGCGCTCTTCGTGGTGATCAAGGTCGTGCCGCTGGTCTTGGTTGCCCTGATCGCCTGGCGCGGTGTCATCCTCCTGGGGGAGGAAATGCACGGACATGCCAATCACATGGTCGGTGTGGCCCATGAGCGCGTTGACGCGATGCTGGACGAAATGGCGAGTCAAGTCACGGACGCGCTCAACGAGCGTGCACGGGAAGAATTGGAGCGGCTGACGACGGATACGGCGCGAGGCGTTGCCCAGTTTCTTTATGCTCGCGACGAGGATTTGCGACAGGCAGCGCGCATTGCTCCGGGCGAAGCCATTTATACGCTCTTCATCCAGGGACGCTGGAGACCGGTTGTCGACACCGGTAGCTGGAAGCTGTCGGACAACGGTGCGGAGTGGGTGCCCGTGACTGCGGATGCTCCCCGGAATGACCGCTTGGTCACACCCGGTAATCCAGAGAACCAAAAGGAGTTCCACTATCGACCACCCGAGTCGGTGGTCGCGACGAAGCGCAAACCGCTTTACCACGAGATCACCTTCATCGGTCTCGATGGACGGGAGAAGGTCAAGGTTTCCGGTACTTCGCTCTTGCCCCGGGATCTGCGCGACGTGAGCAAGCCGGAAAATACCTGGTGCAAGGCGGAGACCTATTTCAGCGAACTCAAGCATCTGAAACCCGGAGAGATCTTTGTCTCCGAGGTGATCGGAGCTTACGTCGGTTCTCACATCATCGGCCCCTATACACCGGATGCCGCGAAAAAGCGGGGGATCCCTTTCCGGCCGGAGGACGAGGCCTACGCCGGCCGCGAAAATCCAGCAGGAAAGCGGTTTAAGGCGATCGTGCGCTGGGCGACGCCGGTGGTCCAAGAGGGGAAGGTCATCGGTTACGTTACTCTGGCCTTGGACCACGACCACTTGATGGCGATGACCGACCATCTCCTGCCAACGCCGGAACGCTATGCACGCATTGCCGACGCTTCCGGTGGCAATTATGCGTTCATGTGGGACTACAAAGATCGTGCGATAGCCCACCCACGCCACCACTCGCTGCCGGGATTCGATCCGATCACTGGGCGCCGCGTGACTCCCTGGCTGGAGGAAGGGCTTTTTCAGCGCTGGCAAGCCAGCGGCGAACCGCTCGAGAAATTTCTCGCCAAAGTCCCCGAGTTCGACGCCCAAAGCAGGGAGAAGAAACCGGCATCCGTTTTGACCGCGGCGGGAACCGTCGGGCTTGACTGCCGGTATCTGAACTTTGCTCCGCAGTGCGTTGGCTGGAACGATCTGACCAAGAATGGCGGATCGGGATCGTTCCTGATTCTTTGGAGCGGCGTCTGGAAGATCACGACAGCGGCAGCGATTCCCTATTTCACCGGGCAGTATGGAAAGACGCCGCGAGGATTTGGTTTTGTCACCATTGGCGCCAATATCGGGGATTTTCAGCGCCCCGTTTCAGCGATGAAGTCGCGGCTGGACGAGGGCGAGCGGAATTTTGAAGCGCAGCTCGAAGGTCAGAAATCGTCGATCAGGGACACCATCGACCATGCCATCGAGAGCCTAGGGGTACACCTGACTTCGTCCACGCTGTTCATGATCGCCATTGTCATTGCCGTCGCGTTCTGGCTGGCAGGGTTGCTCACGCGGCGGATCAACCTGCTCATCGCCGGCTTGAAGCGGGTTGAAGCCGGCGAATACGGCTACCGATTTGCTGACCAGACCAAGGACGAACTCGGGTCTCTGGCGCGTTCGCTGAACCAGATGACCGAGAATGTTGAATTGGCGTATCTGGATCTCCACGATTCCAAGATCCATGAATCGGAGCGTCTCGCCGCCATGGTCGACGAACGTACAGCGGGGCTCGAAAACGAACGGGCCAGACTACGGACGCTGATCAATACGCTTCCCGACCTCGTCTGGCTCAAGGATCCAGATGGCAGATTCCTCGCGTGCAACAAGAAATTCGAACGGTTGATGGGTGCTCCTGAAGCGGAAATCATCGGCAAGACGGACTACGACTTCGTCCCCGAAGAGCTGGCGACGTCGTTCCGGGAAAATGATCGCAAGGCGATCGAAGCCGGCTGCCCTTGCGTCAATGAAGAGAAGGTTGTGTTTGCCGATGATGGTCACGAAGAGTTGTTGGAAACGATCAAGACACCGATGTTCGACGCGCGCGGTGGACTGGTCGGGGTACTGGGCATCGCTCGCGATGTGACGCGGTCCCATCGCCTGATGGAAGACCTCGAAAGGGCTCGTGAGCAGGCGGAACAGTCCGGTCGGGCGAAGGGCGCGTTTCTGGCCAACATGTCCCACGAGATTCGCACGCCCATGAACGCGATCATCGGGATGGCAGATTTGGCGCTGCTGGATGACTTGACGCCCAAGCAGCTCAACTATCTGAGCAAGATCAAGGTGGCCGGAGATTCTCTGCTGACTCTTATCAACGACATCCTGGACTTTTCCAAGATCGAGGCAGCTAGATTGGAGATGGAGAGAATTCCGTTCGTCCTAGAAGAAGTCTTCGAACGGGTGACGAGTGTCGTTGGGCTGAGAGCCGAAAATCAGGGTTGCGAATTGATCTGCGACATTGCCGATGATTCCCAGATTCTCGTCGGCGACCCATTGCGCCTGGGGCAAGTCCTCATCAATCTCGTCAATAACGCCCTTAAGTTCTCCACGGACGGCGACGTGACGGTGAGAGTTTCAGCGATCGCCTCGGCTGCGCACAGTGTGGAACTCCAATTCTCGGTGAGCGACCAGGGTATCGGCATGACGGAAGAGCAGGTCGATCATCTTTTTGAGCCTTTTACCCAGGCGGATACGTCGACAACTCGCCGCTATGGCGGCACCGGACTCGGTCTGAGCATCTGCCGTCAACTCGTGACCCTCATGGGTGGCCGGGTCTGGGCTACAAGCAGTCTCGGCGAAGGCAGCACCTTCTATTTCAACGCCAAGTTCGAGACAAGAGGTTGGGATCGGCGCGCAGGAATCGCGCGCTTCGGAGAGCGCTTGGCTGCGGAAGCCCATCGGCCAGTGCTGCTGGTAGATGACAATCCGCTCGCGCTACGCGTCCTGGAAAGAATGCTGCGGCAGTTGAATCTGGAAGTTCATGTCGCTGACAGCGGAGAACTGGCAAATTCGCTCGTTGAAAACGCGCGCTATCCGGACTACATCTGTTGTCTTGTCGATTGGCGCATGCCGGGCATTTCCGGCATCGAAACAATTCAGAAATTGCGTGATCGCTACGGGCGAAACCAGCGCCCCAGCCCCCCCATGATTCTGGCGACCGCCTATAGCCACCATGAAGATCTGGATGAGGTGGCCGGCATTGTTGACGGAGTCCTGGCCAAGCCTGTCTTTACCCGAAACCTCTACGTCGAGTTAGCCAACTGCCTGGGGAAGGACGTGCGCGCCCAAGAATCCAGAAATCTCCGCAAGGATGATAGGCGGCGCTGGAAGACGTTCGCTCGGCTCGACGTGCTCGTCGTGGAAGATGTCGAGGTCAATCAGGAGGTGATCGGCGATTGGCTCGGCGCCATGGGGCTCTTGGTTCGATTCGCCGGGAACGGACAGGAAGCGCTTGACCAGATCCGCCAACAGCGGCCGGATTTGGTCCTGATGGATGTCCAGATGCCGGTAATGGATGGATACGAAGCCACCCGACGTTTGCGAGTCCAGGCCGAGTTCAAAGACTTGCCGATCATCGCCCTGACCGCCAATGCCCTTGTCGAAGAGAAAGAAAAATGCATTGCGGCAGGGATGAATGGATTCGTGACAAAGCCGGTCAAGATGGAAGCCCTGCTTGATGAGATTGCAGTCGTCCTCGGAGATCGCCGTTCCGGAACGACTGCGCCAGAGGCAGCACCGGATGCGGTGCAGGACGAGCCATCGCTTCCCAGGTTCCCCGGACTCGATGTCGCAGTGGGGCTGGCGCATGTCAGCAATCTGTCCTTGCTGCTCCGCCTGCTCAAGCGCTTCCGGGAAAAGACAGGCGGGCAGTTTGAAGCGCAGTTCAAGGAAGCTCGCGCGAATAACCACTGGCCCGAACAGGTACGGCTGGCTCATTCCCTTAAGGGCGTTGCGCAGACGCTCGGAGCCTCTGAGGTTGGCGCAGCGGCGGCGGAGCTTGAATTGGCTGCCAAAGCCAAAGACGGTTCAAGAGTCGAGGAAACGCTGGAGCGCACGCTGATGCATCTCAAGGTAGTGCTCGCCGGGCTGCGCGATTTGGACTGAAGTATCGCCGCCGGAATTGGGGCACGACCTCGGTCTTCTTCAAGGCGGGTTTTTAGGCAATTGGGTTGGCAATTCGATTGCGGCGAGCTGCAGTCGGAAAAGCCTGCCGCCGGGCGAATGCCTGCAAGGTGCCGGGCAAGTCGCGCCTTGTGCTCACCTCCGTACAGATATCCCTTGAGTCGTTATAATCCGCCCTTCAGAACCCAGGAGCAGCTCATGGCACGTACCGTCAATTGCATCAAGCTCGGCCGCGAAGCCGAGGGCCTCGATCATCCTCCCTATCCCACCGACCTGGGCAAGCGCATCTTCGAACATGTCTCGAAGGAAGCCTGGCAGCAGTGGATTCGCATGCAGACCATGATCATCAACGAAAACCGGCTCAATCTGGTCGATGCCAAGCACCGCAAGTACCTCATGGAACAGGTCGAAAAGCACTTTTTCGGCGATGGTGCCGACCGCGTACAAGGGTACGTCCCGCCCAAGGCCTAAACCTTACGCTCAGGGGGAGTCGAGTGGCCGCCGGGAGGCGGTCTTTTCGACCGCGGGTAATTCGTTTGCCATGGCAGGGAGGCGATTTTCCTGCTGGGTCAGCGCGATGATC
>SSTA01000130.1 GCA_009469685.1 Azonexaceae bacterium
GCCGTAGTCTATGACGGCGTCGGCAAGGATACCTTCATGGGGTCCCTCGACTGCCTGCGGCCGATGGGGATGATGGTCACCTACGGCAATGCATCCGGGCCGGTGCCCCCCCTGGATCTGTTGCTGCTCTCGCAAAAGGGTTCGCTCTTCGTCACCCGGCCGACCCTGATGTCCTACACCGCTCGCCGGGAGGACCTGGAGTCCCTCGGCAGCGAACTTTTCGCCCAGGTGGCTGCGGGCTTGCGCATCGAGGTCAATCAGACCTATGCCCTGCGCGATGCCGCCCAGGCCCACGCCGATCTCGAAGGGCGTCGAACCACCGGCTCTACCGTGCTGCTCCCGCGATGATGGCCCGTATCAAGGCAGGACTCCTTTCCCTGCGCGATCTTCTGGCGACTGCCTGGTGGATCGTTCTCGTCGTCGGCATCGGTTTTGTGGTCGCCTACCAGTTCGTCCAGCCCGCTCCACCCTCGCGCATCGTCATCACCACTGGCGGCGAAGCAGGCGCTTACTTTCAGTTCGCCAAGCGCTACGCGGCGATTCTCGCCCGGGATGGCATCACGCTTGAGGTGAAGACCTCGGCCGGTTCCCTGCAGAATCTCGATCGGCTCAAGGCCGGCGAGGCCGACATCGCCTTTGTCCAGGGGGGCGTGGTCGTTCCCGTGGAAGGCGAAGAGGACGACTCGGGGCTGCTTTCCCTGGGCAGCATGTTCTATGAACCGGTGTGGGTCTTCTACCGCGGGGCGAATGCTTTGACGCGGCTCACCGATCTCAGAGGCAAACGCATCGCCATCGGCCAGGAGGGGTCCGGCGTGCGGCAGTTGGCGCAACAGCTCCTGGACGCCAATGAAATCGACCCGGGCGAATCGACGGTGCCTCTTTCCGGCCTCAAGGCTGCGGAGGAACTGCAGCAGGGGCGCATCGACGCCGCCTTCATCATCGCTGCCGAAAACGCACCGGTGGTCCAGGTGCTTTTACGGTCGCCCGGCGTCCGGGTGATGAGCTTTTCCCAGGCCAGTGCCTACCAGCGTCGTTTCCCCTTCCTGACGCGCCTCACCTTTCCCCATGGGGTCGCCGATCTGGTGAGGGATTTCCCGCCCGACGACATCAAGGTGCTTGCCCCGACCGCCAACCTCGTGGTTCGCAGCGACCTCCATCCGGCACTGCAGAGCCTGCTTCTCCAGGCGGCGAGCGAAGTGCACGGTAAGGCGGGTTTCTTCCAGGATGCCGGCGAATTCCCGGCCTACAAGGATCCCATGCTGCCACTCTCGGCCGAGGCCGCCCGCTACTACAAGGCCGGGCCCCCCTTCCTCCAGCGCTATCTGCCCTTCTGGCTGGCGGTGCTGGCCGACCGTCTGATCGTCATGCTGGTCCCCATCGTCGCCCTGCTCATTCCGCTGATCAAGATCGCGCCGGCGCTCTACTCCTGGCGCATCCGCTCCAAGATCTTCCGCTGCTACGGCGAGCTGAAATTTCTTGAAGACGACCTGAAGGAGCATTTCGACGCCGAACGGCTAGGCGAATACCGCAGCCGGCTCGACGCCCTGGACGACGAAGCCAGCCGTCTGAGGGTCCCGCTGGCCTTTACGGATCTGGTCTATACCCTGCGCGGGCACGTCAACCTGGTTCGCAAGACCCTGGACAAGCTGACCCGGACCGTATGAACGTCTATCTGGTGGCCAATCCTAAGGGGGGCTCGGGCAAGAGCACCCTGGCCACCAACCTGGCTGGTTATTTCGCCGCCCGTGGGCACCGCAGCCTCCTCGGCGACATCGACCGCCAGCAGTCGTCCCGGGAGTGGCTGGCGCTGCGGCCGGGGGCAGCCAATGCCATCGCCACTTGGGAAATCGGGCCCGACGACGTCGCCCGCCCGCCCAAGGGCGTCACCCATGCCGTTCTGGACACTCCGGCCGGGTTGCGCGGCAAGACCCTGGAAAAGGTGCTCAAGCTGACCACCCGGATCATCGTCCCGGTTCAGCCGTCATTCTTCGACATGCAGGCCACCCGTCGCTTTCTGACCGAACTAGTCGGTGAGAAGGCCGTGCGCAAGGGTCGCGCCGACGTCGCCGTGGTGGGCATGCGGGTCGATTCGCGGACCCGGGCGGCGACCGAACTGGAGCGTTTTTTCGCAACGCTGGAAGTACCTGTCCTGACCTATCTGCGGGATACCCAGCTGTACGTCCAGGCCGCCGCTGCGGGACTAACGCTCTTCGACCTCTCGCCCGCCCGGGTCTCCCGGGATCTGGAGCAGTGGCAGCCGATCATGGATTGGGTGGAGACCTGAACTGCCTGCCCTGGGGGCGGTAGCACCCAGGGCCTCGATGCGTTCCACGAACTGAAGCTTCGCCGGGGAACCGTTGCCGACGGTCTGGCTCCCCGGGGACGAGGCGCTAGCGAGATTTTCCGCCGGAGCGCCGTGCGAGTTTTTGCTCTTCGACCTTCCGGCGGCCCCATCGATTATCGGCGACGGATCGCTCCGCCCATGATGCCCAGCCCCAGGATTGCAAGACTGAGGCCGCCCGGCTCTGGAACGGCGGAAATCATGATCAGATGGTCGTCTCCGCTGGCCGGGTGCTGGACGTTGACATAGGCGATGGTGGGATTGAAGGGATCGAAATAGAGGCCGGTGGGTTCCGCCCCAAGGGTGGAAAGCGAGGCCCAGCGTCCGACCGATTCGGCAACGCCATCGTCGTCGCTGTCGAACATGAACCAGATGTCGGCCAGTCCGCCGTCCTGATCTTCGACGATGTAGATATTGCCATCCGCATCAATGGCGAGGTTGTCGGGGTTGCGCCACACGCTGCCGACGGCGGCTCCGGTCGCTTTGTCGATGGTGGCATTGGATGCGGCCAACTGAACTTTGGTTTTAGCCAGATCGACCGAATAGATACGGCCACGGCCGTTGGCGGGGTTGCCGTCGTCATCGGAATCCGTGGTGGTGAAGTAGATCTGTTGCGTACCGTCCGCCAAGGTTTTGATTTCCATGTCTTCAGGCCGGTTGTAACCGGAGGCGCCGACCGCCTTGGCCGTTGCGCGCCCATCGATGGTGCCGTCGGCCAGGACCACGGAAACCCCCGGGAGTGCCTTACCGGTCGTATCGGTGATGGGGACCCACGTCGCAGCGCCCGTGATCGCCGGGTTGCTGGTGCC
>SSTA01000131.1 GCA_009469685.1 Azonexaceae bacterium
CGAGCCGGCGGCGCCGGGCAGTTTGACCTTCACCGTCGTCGATACCGGCATCGGCATCAATGCCGATGACCAGGCCCGCATTTTCGATTCCTTCACCCAGGCCGACCCCTCGACGACCCGGCGCTTCGGCGGCAGCGGCCTGGGGCTCGCCATCTGCAAGCAGCTCGTAAGGGCGCTGGGCGGCGAGATCGGGGTCGAGAGCACCCCGGGCAAGGGCAGCCGCTTCCACTTCACCCTGCCCTGCCCTGCCGCGCCGGAGCTGGAGGTGCCCACGGCATCGCCCGAACCCGCGGCAACCCGTCCCGCGCCGCGCATTCTGGTCGTCGAAGACAACCGCACCAACCAAATCGTTGCCGAGGGGATGCTCAAGATGCTCGGCTGCCGTTGCCGGATAGCCGGAAATGGGCGCGAGGCCCTGATCGCCTGGCAGGATGGTCTCTGGGACTTGATCCTGATGGACTGCGCAATGCCCGAAATGGACGGATTCGAGGCCACCGCCCGCATTCGCGACACGGAGGGAGAACTGGCCCGGGTTCCCATCGTCGCCATGACGGCCAACAATCAGGAATCGGATATAGAAAAATGCCTTGCGGCGGGCATGGACGGCCACCTGCCCAAGCCCCTCACCCTCGAAGCCCTGGCCGAATGCCTCGGCCGACGCCTGGACTGGCATGCCCGCATCGCGGAGCCCGACGCATCCGGCGACCATACGGCGGCGCCTTTGGACCCCGCGATCTTCGCCCGTCTGCGCGAAGCACTGGGCGCCGCGATGGCCGACGCAATCCGCCCCTTCGTCGAGGACATGCCGGTCTACGTCACCCGCCTGGAGCGCGCCATCGCCACCGGCGACGCCGCTGTGATCCGCCAGACGGCCCACGCGATCAAGGGGGCTGCGGGCAACCTGGGCGCCGTCCACCTCGCGGCAGTGGCCCGGGAAATGGAAACCCATGCCGAAGCGGGGTCCCTGGCGGTGGCGGGCGATCTGCTCATCGGCCTGCGCACCGAATATGCCTTGGTCGAACCGCTCCTGTCGGCGGAACTGGAGTTGCCCGCCACCCCTGAGGCCCCCTTCCGCTCGGACGACGCTCCGCTGGTCCTCATCGTGGACGACGACCGCAGCACCCGCTCCGCCCTGCGCCACGCCCTGCGGGGTGGCGGATTCCGGGTGGATGAGGCGGGCGACGGCGTCGAGGCTCTGCTCAAGCTGGAAGCAAGTATCCCCGATGCCATCCTGATGGATGCCCTGATGCCCGAACTGGACGGCTTCGCCGCCTGCGCGGAAATCAAGCGCCGCCCGCAATGGCAGGACATTCCCATACTCATGATCACCGCCCTCGAAGATCGCCCTTCGATCGAGCAGGCCTTCGAGGCCGGCGCCAGCGACTTCATCCCCAAGCCCATCCACCTGTCGGTCGTCAATCGACGCGTGAGACGGGTCATCGACGCCACCCGGGCGGAACGCCAGGTGCGCCACCTGGCCTACAACGACCCGCTCACCGGCCTGGCCAACCGCCGTCTGTTCACCGACATCGCCGAGCGGGCTCTAGACCGCGCCGCGTCTCAACAGGGCCGGCTTGCGCTGATCTATCTCGATCTCGACCGCTTCAAGAATGTGAACGACACCCTCGGCCACGAAAGCGGCGACCAACTCCTGTCCGTTGTCGCCCAGCGCATCCGCGGTTGCGTCCGCGCCGACGACTGTGTCGCCCGCCTGGGGGGCGACGAATTCGCCATCCTCCTCGACAATCTGCCCTCGGTGAGCGTCGTTTCCGGCGTCGCCCAGAACATCGCCCGCACCCTGTCCGCCGCCATCGACGTTGCCGGCCAGGAAATCGTCGCCACCGCCAGCATCGGCATTTCGGTCTATCCCGACGACGGACGGGACGTCGGCACCTTGCTGCGCCATGCCGACACGGCCATGTACCGCGCCAAGCAGGGCGGTCTGGGACTCGCCTTCTACGAAGCCGCCATGGAAGCCGCCGTGGCCGACCGTCTACGCCTGGAGAATGCGTTGCGCCGGGGCCTCGAGCGCGATGAGATCACCGCCTTCTACCAGCCGGTGATCACCTCGGGCGGCGTCCCCACCGGCTTCGAAGCCCTGGTCCGCTGGCGCCACCCGGAACGGGGAATCGTCGCCCCGGCAGAATTCATCGCCCTTGCCGAGGAAACCGGTCTCATTCTCCCCATGGGCGAGCGCGTTCTGCGCCTGGCCTGCGCCCAGGCCCGGTCCTGGCTCGAACAGGGCCGCAGACTCCACGTGGCGGTCAATCTCTCGGGCCGTCAATTGCAGCAGCCCGAACTGCCCGACCTGGTCGCGGCCGCCCTGCGCGATGCGGACCTGCCGCCGGAACTCCTCATTCTCGAAATCACCGAATCCGTCCTCATGGAGCGGTCCCACGAACCGGTGGAAATGCTCCAGCGCCTGCGGGCCACGGGTGTACGCGTCGCCATCGACGATTTCGGCACCGGCTATTCCTCCCTCGCCTACTTGAAACGATTCCCCATCGACTACCTCAAGATCGACCGCTCCTTCGTCCAGGATCTCCCGGAAGATTCGGACGCCGTGTCCATCGTCACCGGCATCGTCGCCCTCGCCCACAGCCTGCGTCTCAAAGTCATCGCCGAAGGCGTCGAGACTCCGGCGCAGCGGGACCTCCTCGCCGGCATCGGCTGCGATTTCCAGCAGGGGTATCTCCACGCCAAACCGCTGCCCGCCGACGCCGCCCTCTCCCACATCCTCGCCCACGCACCGCCCCCGCCTTGACCCCTGCCGAAGCGGTCGCCCTCCAGCGCCAGTTGGCCGCTGCCGTCGAGACTGCCGACCGTTTCGGCTCCCTCGACCGCGTCGCCGGCGTCGACGTCGGCTTCGAGGACGGTGGCCGCATCACCCGAGCCGCCGTCGCCGTCCTCGATGCGGCCACCCTCGTCCTCACCGACTGGGCTATCGCTCGCCGGCCCACCGCTTTCCCCTACATCCCCGGCCTCCTGTCCTTTCGCGAACTACCCGCCATCCTCGACGCCCTGCCCCGCCTCCGACGCCTCCCCGACATCCTGCTGGTCGACGGCCAGGGCCTCGCCCATCCGCGGCGTTGCGGGCTCGCCTGTCACTTGGGCCTGGAAACGGGCCTGCCCGCCATCGGCGTCGCCAAGACGCGGCTGATCGGCGAAGAGTCAGTCCCCGGACCCGCCCGGGGTGACTGGTCCCCTCTCCTGGACAAGGGCGAAACCGTCGGCGCCATCCTGCGCACCCGCACCGGAGTCGCCCCCCTCTACGTTTCCATCGGCCATCGGGTCAGTCTCGGCAGTGCCCTGCGGATCACCCTCGCGTGCACCGGCCGCTACCGCCTCCCGGAAACCACCCGCGCCGCCCACCGCCTGGCCTCGGGCCCCGCTCCAGCAGGCCAATCGCCCAATTCTTGAGCGACGGGAAAAAACGCTTTGTGCCCGGGGAGTTGGACCGTCTGTCCCGAAGATATCCACAGACTTACCCCGGAAGTACGGGGATAAGTCCTGCCGTTGCCGTCGCTCGGAACCCCGCCTGGCGCGGAACGGACGGCGCCAAATCCCCCTGCTCCGATCCCCAGGGCTCCCCCTCTGGTGCCGGACTTCAATGGAAAAGGGCGTCCCGCCGGGACGCCCTTCTTGTCTGCTCAGAATCCGGCTACTTTTCGACGAAGGCGCGCTCGATGACGTAGTCGGCGGGATCGCCGATGTGCTTCGATACCCGGAAGCCGCGCCGGTTGAGCATGGCGCAGGTATCGGCGAGCATCGCCGGGCTGCCGCAGATCATGGCCCGATCGGTGGCGGGATCGAGGGGCGGGAGATCGATGTCGGCAAACAGTTTGCCGGTTTCCACCAGGTCGGTAAGCCGCCCCTGGTTGTCGAACGGCTCCCGGGTGACCGTGGGGTAATAGATCAGCTTCTGCCGGATCTCGTCGCCCAGAAACTCATGCTGCACCAGTTCCTCGGTGATGAACTCCCGGTAGGCCAGTTCGGCGACCGTGCGCACCCC
>SSTA01000132.1 GCA_009469685.1 Azonexaceae bacterium
CCTTTTACGAAGTGCTGCGTCGCCAAGGGATCACGCGGCGTAGCTTTTTGAAGTTCTGTAGTCTGACCGCGACCTCCCTGGGTCTGGGCAGCGCCGCCGCGCCGCGCATCGCCCATGCGCTGGAAACCAAGCCCCGCACGCCGGTGATCTGGCTGCACGGGCTGGAGTGCACCTGTTGCTCCGAATCCTTCATCCGCTCGGCCCACCCGCTGACCAAGGACGTGGTGCTGTCCATGCTCTCGCTCGATTACGACGACACCCTGATGGCCGCTGCCGGCCACCAGGCCGAGGCCATCATCGAAGAGGTCAAGAAAAAGTACAAAGGTAACTACATCGTCGCCGTCGAAGGCAACCCGCCGTTGAACGAGGACGGCATGTTCTGCATCCACGGCGGCCGCCCCTTCGTCGAAGTCCTGAAGGAAACCTGCGCCGACGCCAAGGCCATCATCAGTTGGG
The DNA here is from genome assembly GCA_009469685.1 of Azonexaceae bacterium. Next base: position 457 of record SSTA01000132.1, read on the forward strand.
GGGCCTGCGCCTCCTACGGCTGCGTCCAGGCCGCCAAGCCCAACCCCACCCGGGCGACGCCGGTCCATAAAGTGATCTCCGGCAAGCCCATCATCAACGTGCCGGGCTGCCCCCCGATCGCCGAGGTGATGACCGGCGTGGTGACCTACATGCTGACCTTCGACCGCATCCCCGAGCTGGACCGCCAGGGCCGGCCCAAGATGTTCTACGGCCAGCGCATCCACGACAAATGCTACCGCCGCGGCCACTTCGACGCCGGCCAGTTCGTCGAGAAATGGGACGACGAGGGCGCGCGCAAGGGCTACTGCCTGTACAAGATGGGCTGCAAGGGCCCCACGACCTACAACGCCTGCTCGTCCATGCGCTGGAACGGCGGCGTCAGCTGGCCGGTGCAGTCCGGCCACGGCTGCATCGGCTGTTCCGAGGAAGGCTTCTGGGACAAGTCCAGCTTCTATGACCGGGTGACCGAGATCAAGCAATTCGGCGTCGAATCCAACGCCGACACCGTCGGCAAGGCCGTCGCCGGTACTGTCGGGGCCGCCATCGCCGCCCATGCCGCCGTCACCGCCCTCGTCCGCGCCCGCCAGAAGGCCGGCGAGAGCGAAAAAATCAGCGATACCGCAGGAGAGAAGTAAATGGCCGCCTACGAAACCCAGGGCTTCAAGCTCGACAATTCCGGCAAGCGCGTCGTCGTCGACCCGGTCTGCCGCATCGAAGGCCACCTGCGGGTGGAAGTGAATCTCGACGCCAACAACGTGATCAAGAATGCCGTGTCCACCGGCACCATGTGGCGCGGCCTGGAAGTCATCCTCAAGGGCCGCGACCCCCGCGACGCCTGGGCCTTCACCGAGCGCATCTGCGGCGTGTGCACCGGTACCCATGCCCTGACGTCGGTGCGGGCCGTGGAAGACGCGCTGGCCATCAAGATTCCCGAGAACGCCAACAGCATCCGCAACATCATGCAGTTGAACCTCCAGGTCCATGACCACCTGGTGCACTTCTACCACCTGCATGCCCTCGACTGGGTGGATGTCGTTTCCGCCCTCAAGGCCGACCCCAAGGCCACCTCGGCGCTGGCCCAGAGCATCTCGTCCTGGCCGCTTTCTTCGCCCGGCTACTTCCGCGACATCCAGAACCGGGTGAAGAAGTTCGTCGAATCCGGCCAGCTCGGACCCTTCATGAATGCCTACTGGGGCAACCCGGCCTACAAGCTGCCACCCGAGGCCAACCTGATGGCCGTCGCCCACTACCTGGAAGCCCTCGACTTCCAGAAGGACATCGTCAAGATCCACACCATCTTCGGCGGCAAGAATCCGCACCCGAACTGGCTGGTGGGCGGCGTTCCCTGCGCCATCAACCTGGAAGGGACGGGCGCCGTCGGCGCGGTGAACATGGAGCGCCTCAACATGGTCAAGAGCATCATCGACCGCTCCGTCGAGTTCATCGAGCAGGTCTACATCCCCGACCTCGTCGCCATTGCCAAGTTCTACAAGGGCTGGCTTTACGGGGGCGGGCTGTCCGGCAAGAGCGTGCTGTCCTACGGCGACATTCCCGAGAAGGCCAACGATTATTCCGCTTCCAATCTGCTTTTGCCCCGGGGCGCCATCATCAACGGCGACCTGTCCAAGATCCATGAAGTGGACCTCAAGGATCCCGAGCAGATCCAGGAATACGTCGCCCACTCCTGGTACAAGTACCCGGACGAAACCAAGGGCCTGCATCCCTTCGACGGCGTCACCGAACCCAACTTCGTTCTCGGCCCCAACACCAAGGGGACAAAAACCAACATCAAGGAACTGGACGAAGGCGGCAAGTACTCCTGGATCAAGGCGCCGCGGTGGCGCGGCAACGCCATGGAAGTGGGACCCCTCGCCCGCTACATCATTGGCTACGCCCAGAATAATCCCGAGTTCAAGGAACCGGTGGATGCCCTGCTCAAGGAACTCGGCGCGCCGGTCACCGCCCTGTTCTCGACTCTCGGTCGCACGGCAGCCCGGGGTCTGGAGTGCCAATGGGCCGCCCACAAGATGTCCCATTTCTTCGACAAGCTGATGGCCAACCTCAAGGCCGGCGATCTCAACACCGCCAACATCGACAAATGGGAACCCAGCACCTGGCCGAAGGAAGCCAAGGGAGCCGGTTTCACCGAGGCGCCCCGCGGCGCTCTCGGCCACTGGATCAAGATCAAGGACACCAAGATCGACAATTACCAGTGCGTCGTGCCGACCACCTGGAATGGCGGCCCCCGCGACCCGAAGGGGCAGATCGGCGCCTTCGAGGCCTCGCTCATGGATACCCCGGTGGCCAAGGCCGACGAGCCCCTGGAAATCCTGCGCACCCTCCACTCCTTCGACCCCTGCCTGGCCTGCTCGACCCACGTGATGAGTCCCGACGGCCAGGAGATGTCCTCGGTCAAGGTTCGCTAACCCGGTCCAGGAAAGGAAGCGACCATGCTCTCTCAACAGGACATGCTGGAGGCCGAACGCCACGGCAAACAGGTGCGTTCGATCTACGTGTATGAAGCTCCGGTGCGGCTTTGGCACTGGGTGAATGCGGCCTGCATCCTGGTGCTTGCGGTGACCGGATACTTCATTGGTTTGCCCCTGCCCACGGTGCCCGGCGAAGCGGCGGAGAATTTTCTTCTCGGCTACATCCGGTTTACCCACTTCGCCGCCGCCCACATCTTTGCCGTCGGTCTGGTCGGACGGGCCTACTGGGCGCTGGTGGGCAACCATCACGCCAAGCAGATCTTCCGCCTGCCGATCACCAACGCCCAGTGGTGGGGCGAGGTCTTCTTCGAACTGCGCTGGTACCTCTTCCTGGAGAAATATCCGAAGAAGTACGTGGGCCATAATCCCATGGCCCAGCTCATGATGTTCTTTTTCTTCACGCTGCTGGCCTTCGGCATGTTGTTCACGGGCTTCGGCCTGTACAGCGAGGGCGCCGGCCATGGCCACTGGAGCGACACCTTGTTCGGCTGGGTCATCCCGGCCGTCGGCGGGTCGATGCAGCTGCACAGCCTGCACCGCCTGGGCATGTGGATCATGATGACCTTCGTGGCCATCCACATCTACGCAGCCGTCCGCGAAGACATCATGAGCCGCCAATCCCTGATCTCCACCATGATCAGCGGCTGGCGGATGTTCAAGGATTGAGGATGCCGCGGAGAGTCTCCGAACTCGTCCCGGCGCCCTCGATCAGGGTCATCGACTTCCTTGCACGCTCCCCGGCGGGCACCTCTGCGCCCCCGGGGATTTTTTTCCGATCGAACATCATGAGCCAGTCCCAGAAACGCATTCTTGTCCTCGGTATCGGCAATCTGCTGTGGGCCGACGAGGGTTTCGGCGTCCGCTGCGTCGAGGCCCTCAACGCCGCCTGGCGACTGCCCGCCCAGGTGACGGTCATGGACGGCGGCACCCAGGGCCTCTACCTACTGCCCTACGTGCAGGAAGCCGATTGCCTCCTGGTCTTCGATGCCGTCGATTACGGCGACGCCCCGGGCACCTTGCACGAAGTCGTCGGCGCCGAAGTGCCCCGCTTCATGGGCGCCAAGAAAATGAGCCTGCATCAGACCGGTTTCCAGGAAGTGCTGGCCGCGGCCGACCTCACCGGCAAGCTGCCGGAGGAAATGGTGCTGATCGGCGTACAGCCGGAACAATTGGAGGATTTCGGCGGCAGCCTGCGCGACGTCGTCAAGGCCCGCATTCCCGAAGCCCTGGCCCTCGGCGGTGCCTGGCTGGAAAGGTGGGGGGCCGCACCCGAAGCCCGCATGGGCGACCCCGACCCGATCAACGATCAGGCGCTTGCCATGGACATCTACGAATCCCAGAGGCCGCCAGCCGACGTGGCCTACCGGCTGGGCGACGCCCGTTTCCTGAATCAGGAGCATGCCTGATGTGCCTCGGCGTCCCCATGAAAGTCCTCTCCTGTTCCGGCCTGATCGCCGACTGCGCCGGTCGCAGCGGGATGAGCCGCATTGACCTGGCACTCGTGGGCGGCCAGCCTCCGGGAACCTGGCTGCTCACTTTCCTGGGCGCCGCTCGGGAAGTCATCGACGCCGAGCGCGCCCGGGTCGTCGACGCTGCCCTTGACGCCCTGGATGCGCTGCAGGACGGCCAAACCGACCTCGCTGGATTTTTCGCCGATCTCGACCGAGAGCCCCAGTTGCCCGATTTTCTAAAAAAGGAAGCCGCATGAGCCAGACCCTCGCCGCCCCGACCAGCTCTCTCGACCGTTTGAACGCCGCCATCGCCCGCATGGTCGTCCACCACGGTTTTCGAGTCATTCAAGAAGACACTGCCGAGGATTTTTCTCCCAGCGGCCTGAACGCCGTCCTGCTCACCGAGGACCCCCAGCGCAATCTGGAGGTGCTCGATGCCTGTGTGATCCTGCCGGAGGCTCTCAAGCCGGTGGCGGGCCGGATCAACGCCTGGGTCGCCGGGGCGGAAGCCAGTCCTGCGCTCCTCCGGCGTTTCGGGGTAGCCCGTGCGCCTGCCGTGATCTTTCTCCGCAATAGCGAATACCTCGGCGCCCTGAACGGCATCCGCGACTGGAGCGAATACCAGGCCGAGGTGACCCGCCTGCTCGATGGCCCGAGCCAGCCCCGGCCCATCGGCATCCCGGTCCGCGCGATCGCCTCGGGAGCCTGCGCATGAACCCCGCCGCCCTGCGCCCCTTTCCGATTTCTGTTGTCGCCATGGGTCCGGGTTCTCAGGGCGAGGAAGCCCCGGATTACCTGCCCCTGCCGCAGATGGACACCTTCCACGCTCCCCGCCTGCCGGAAAACGCGTCCCCCGAGCAGATTGCGGCCGCCGCGGAAATGCTCGGCGCCTACCGGGAGCGGATGGACATGGTCGGTTTCGCCGGCGGCGCTCTGTTCGACCTCCTCCCCCTGCGCGCCTCGGTGCGGGAAGTCATCACCCAGTCCCTCGGCTTCGGCGAAGTCAGCGCCTTCACCACGGCTCCGCAGCACTGGCGCGTGCAGGAAAGCGCTTTCGCCGGCCTGTGGCGTGTGCTGCGCGTGGCGGATGATGGGACTCTGCTGGTGGATCGGCTCGAATGCGGCCCCATTCCCGCCGTATTGGGCGAGATGATGCTGGCCAGCGCCGCCGATAGCCTGGATCCCCCTGCCTACCCCGCCGGCGTCATGAATGCCGAGGCCCTGGTGGAGGAAATCCGCCGTCAAGCTGCCGGCTGGCAGCCTGGCAGCAGCCCCCACATCGTCAATCTCACCCTGCTGCCGGTGAGCGACGCCGACCTCGACACCCTCTACGGCTGGCTGGGTCATCGGGAGGTCTCCATCCTCTCCCGGGGCTATGGCAACTGTCGCATCACCAGCACACGGCTGAAGAATGTCTGGTGGGTGCAATACTTCAACAGTATGGACGCGCTGATCCTCAACTCCATCGAGATCGCCGCCATGCCTGAAGTCGCCCTGGCATCCCCGGAAGATTTTGCCGATACCCTGGAGCGCCTCGCCGACTATCTGGATATGATGGCGGAGCCTGCCTGAACCGGTCGCCGCGAGCGCTTGGCGAGTACAGGTTGCGAAGGATCGACTATGGGCTTCGAAGGTTCGTTTCTCGGCGTTCGGCCGGAAGACCGGCTCGAATGCGGCATCTGCTGGTGGGTGTACGATCCCGCCACGGGTGACGACGTCCGCGGCATCCCGCCGGGCGTTGCCTTCACCGAACTGCCGGACGACTGGTGCTGCCCGGGCTGCGATGCCCCCCGGCACAAGTTCATGCTGATCAAAGAATGAGCCCCTGGACAGACAATCCCGCCCCGCGGCTGGAAGCCGTCTTCGGTGCCGTCGCTGCGGGACCTATGGCCGATGTCCCACTCTGCAATCGAGCGTTGAGCGTCGAGGCCCTGGGTTTCCGCCGGGCCGCCGACGGTCACTGGATCGGGGCGATGGTCACCCCCTGGGCGATCAATCTCCTGCGTCTCCCGGGGGGTCCCGCAGACTGGCCCGCCACACCCCCCGGCGCCAAGACCGACTGGCGCTTCCCCTCCGGAAACTACGAATTTACCGTGGCCAGCGAGGAGCGCTTGGGCATATACCATCTCTGCTCCCTGTTCTCCCCCGCCGCGGAATTCGAAACCCACGAAGCGGCACGCCTGACCGCCCTCGCCGCCGTTGAAGCCCTGCTGCAAGAACCTCTCGAAACCGCACCGCCGCCCAAGCGGGCGCCCTCACGCCGCGCCTTCCTGGGTCTGGGCCGATGAACTCGGTCGGCCTGCTGACCGTGAGCGCCCGTTACGCCCGGGGGCAACTTTCGCCGCCGGAGGTGGTTCTCCAGCGTCCCGCAGTGACCCGCATGTTCCTGGGCCAACTGCCCGAAGCCGTGGTCAAGACGGTGCCCTACCTCTACAGCCTGTGTGCCCAGGCCCAGCGGGTCGCCGCCGAAGCGGCTCTGGCTGCGGCGCGGGATGAAGCCTTGCCGCCCGCCGATCCCCTGCCCTTGTGGAGCGAGATGCTGCACGAACATCTGTGGCGCCTGCTCCTCGACTGGCCCCAGGCCCTCGGGCTGCCGCAGGCCAAGGACGCCCTCGCGGCTTGGCGCAATACGCGAGGCCGAGAAGGCCTGGTCGGCGCCACGGCAAGCCTGCTGGCCGAAGTCCTGCTTGGGACATCGGCCGCGGACTGGCAGGGAAGCCCCGTTCCCGGCTCCCTCGCTGCGCGATGCCTTGCGGCTCTAGGCAAAGACAAGGCCGAGGAAAATCTTGATCTTCCGACTTTGCTCCCCGCCGCCTGGCTTCCCTACTGGCAGGGCGACGCCGCGACCGCTCCGCCGGTCAACGCTCCCGCCAGCGTTGCGACCGCCTATCGCCAGCGTCTGCACGAAGTCGTGGAAGCGGCCAGGGGACTGGCGACCGGCGCGCCCTACCCGGTGGCCGGCGCCGGGGAGGACGGCACGGGCATCGGCCAGACCCTCACCGCCCGGGGTATCCTCACCCATGGCGTGCGACTGCAGGACGGCAAGGTGGCCGCCTACAGCGTGTGGGCGCCCACCGACCGACACTTCGCCGATGGCAAGGAACTGGCGGCCCTGGTGGCGGATGATCGGTGGGCGGAATTGACCGGCGCGCGGCGGGGGCTGGAGCGGGCGATCCTGGCCTTGGACCCCTGCCTGCCCTATGAGGTGAAGGTGAGCGTGAACCATGCATGAAATGTCCCTCGCCGAGGGGGTATTGCAACTGGTGGAGGACACCGCCCGCCGCGAGAACGCGGCACGGGTGAAGACGGTGGTGCTGGAGATTGGCCGCCTCTCTTCGGTGGAACCCGAGGCCCTGGCCTTCTGCTTCGAGGCCGTCACCCACGGTGGCATCGCCCAGGGCGCCGCCCTGGAGATCGTGCCGGTGGCCGGGGCCGGCTGGTGCATGGTGTGCAGCGCCACGGTGCCCATGGAAGAATTGTGGGGCGCCTGCCCAACCTGTGGCAGTCATCAGGTTCAACCCACGGCCGGGACCGAAATGCGGGTCAAGGAAATAGAGATCGAATAAGGATAGGATTTGAAATTTGGGATTTAGCAAAATCCGAATCCCAGGTCCTGCTATTGGAGACGAGACGATGTGTACGGTTTGCGGTTGCGGTGCCGGTGAAACCCGCGTCGAGGGCGATGCCCTCCACCCCCACGATCACACCCATGTCCATGCCGACGGCACGGTCCATAGCCACAACCACGACCATGGGGGCGACCACGCCCACAGCCATGGCGATGCGGCCCTGACCGGTGCCCACGAACACGTGCATACCCACGCCGACGGCACCACCCACAGCCACGCCCACGACGAAGGGCACGGCCACAGCCACGAGGATGCCACCCACGCCGCCCTGCAGACGTCCCACGATCATGCCCATCGCCACGCCGACGGCACGGTACACACCCACACCCACGTCCATACCGGCGACCATGAGCACGGCCATGGCCATAGCCACGAGCACGGGGTAGGCGGCGACCTCGACTACGGGACCGGTCCCGCCCGGGCCCACGCGCCGGGCATGAGCCAGAGCCGCATGGTGCAGATCGAGCAGGACATCCTGGCCAAGAACAACAGCTACGCCCACGCCAACCGGACCTGGCTGGACGAGCGCGGCATCTTCGCCCTCAACCTCGTTTCGAGCCCCGGCTCGGGCAAGACCACGCTGCTGGTGAAGACCATCGAGGCCTTGAAGGACAGGTTCGCCATCACCGTCGTCGAAGGCGACCAGCAGACCTCCAACGACGCCGAGCGCATCCGCGCCACCGGTGTGCCGGCCCTGCAGATCAACACCGGCAAGGGCTGCCACCTGGACGCCCACATGGTCGGCCACGCCCTCCAGCGCCTGCAGCCGGCGGACGAATCCCTGTTCCTCATCGAGAACGTCGGCAATTTGGTCTGCCCCGCCGCCTTCGACCTCGGCGAGCAGCACAAGGTGGCCATTCTCTCGGTGACCGAGGGCGAGGACAAACCGCTGAAATACCCCGACATGTTCCGCGCCGCCGACGTCATGCTCCTCAACAAGTGCGACCTGTTGCCCTACCTGGAATTCAACGCCGACCTGGCCGAGGAAAACGCCCGCCGGGTGAACCCCAACCTGACCGTGTTGCGCGTCTCTGCCACCAGCGGCGACGGCATGGCCGCCTGGCTGCGCTGGATCGAAGCCGGGCTGGAAGCCCAGCGCGGGAAGCGCTCAGAAACGGTCGATGCCCTGAAGCGCCGCATCGCCGAGCTGGAAACTCAGCTTGGCGGCCCGTCCGCCTGAGGGTCAAGAGGCTCCCACGGTGCTTAAGCCAACTCAGAGAAAACGCAGGAATTTCGCGGCGACTGAGCTCCCGGGCGAAACGCCTCCGCCTCCAGCCACTTGCGGCGAAGGACCCTTAGCGAAGGAATCTATCCAGGGCAAGTCCTCGGGGGACCTCGACGCGAGTGGTCACATCGCGTTCGTCGTTGGAGGTTTTGCGTTCCACAATTTCCAGCGTCTGGGTTCTGCAGTCGCAGCAGCGAAACAGCGACAACCTGGCATTCGCCGAAGTCTTGTCCTCAGTAGACAGCGAACTGCACTGCTCCATGGCTTTCATGAATTCCTCACTACCGGCCACTGTCTCCGTAAGCGACTGCTGGAACGCGTAGCGATCCATAACAGATGGAAAAGCGAGATTTCTTTTGGCTACCGCATCCTGAAAATTGCCACACTTTGGACATCGGGCGATCCCATTCAACACGAAGTACATGCTGATGCCGCCGATAATCGCTCCAACGTAATCGACAATAGCGAAAAAGTACCCACCGCTTCCCGCCTGCCCCATGCTGCCGTGCACTCCACGGCGAGTTCCCACTTGAATCTCGGCTGTCGTAATCGAAAGTCTCAAGTAGTCACCAAAAGGCATTACGCTAGATATTGGCACGACACCACCGATACGCTGCGCCTTGTAGGCCAAGTAGTAATGCAGAAAGGAGGCGAATGAAGCAACCAGGATGGTTATGGCAAAAAGCGCTTTTCCGGGCTGAAGATGCAATAGCCTAGCCGCGCCGTAAACACCAGTATTCGCCGCGAATCCGTAAAGGGCGCCACCCACAGGAACTATAAAGAACAGCGCGAACGAATAGATATTGATGATGCTCCAGTTGTTAAGCTTCGCCGTCAGAAATGCTGTCAACGCTCCTAGAGCCAGTACGAAGATCGCCTTCATGTTTTCCCCCTGTTTGACGCGAGAGCCAGATCCGCAAAGTATGAAAATCGGTCATTTTGGCTGCAGGCATATGCTAATCGGTTTTCCGTTGTCTTGCAGCTTGGGAACTTTCTCTACCCCCAACTTCCATGGGCTGGCGATGTGGGTTTCATGAACGTAAACGTTCTTGGCCTCGTCCAGGGAGTCGGCTTCCGGCCCTACGTCTGGCGCCTGGCGAACGAACTCGGACTCTGCGGCTGGGTACGCAATGACGGCGAGGGTGTCTCGATCGCCGTGGCAGGCGAACGGCTGGACGAGTTTCTTGCCCGATTGCCCGCAGAAATTCCTCGCCTGGCCCGTATTGACGCTCTGGAGGCCATCTACGAAGCCGAGGATTTGCCTGAGTCGGGATTCAACATCTTGGAAAGTGGCACTGGCCCCATCGCCACCGCCATCGGCCCCGACGCGGCGACCTGTCCCGCCTGCCTCGCCGACCTCTGCGACCCCGCCAACCGCCGCTGGCGCTACGCTTTTACCACCTGCACCCACTGCGGTCCGCGCTATACGGTGAGCGGCGGCATTCCCTACGACCGGGAAAAAACGAGCCTGGCCCCTTTTCCGCTCTGCGCGCCCTGCGCGGCCGAATACACTGACCCCGCCGACCGCCGCTTCCACGCCGAGACCACCTGCTGCCCGGACTGCGGCCCCCGCCTGCGCCTGCTCGACGCCAGCGGCACCGAGTTGCCCGGCGATTCCATCGCCGCTACCCTGGAACTCCTGAAAGCGGGCAAGATCGTCGCCCTCAAAGGACTGGGCGGTTTCCAGCTCGCCTGCGACGCCCGCAATGCCGCCGGCGTCGCCGAACTGCGCTCGCGCAAGCAGCGGGAGGAAAAGCCCTTTGCCGTCATGGCGCTGAACGCCGCCTCCCTGGCACCGTTCGCCCGGGTCGGCGAGGACGAGGCCGCTCTTCTGGCAGCCCCGGCGGCGCCCATCGTCCTCTGTCCCAAGGGCGACGCGGAACTGCCCGGCATCGCCCCCGGCCTCGCCTGGCTGGGCGCGATGCTCCCGGCCACGCCACTCCATCTGCTTCTCTGGCACGAGGCTGCCGGACGCCCCGCGGGTACCGCCTGGTGCGATGCCCCCAGCGACCTGCTCCTGGTGATGACCAGCGCCAACCCCCACGGCGAGCCCCTGGTCATCACCAACGACGAAGCGCTGCAGCGCCTCGCGGGCATCGCCGATGCCTACCTCGTCCACGAGCGCGCCATTGTCATCCGCTGCGACGATTCGGTGGTAAAGGCGGTGAGGGGTGAGGAGAGAGGAGTGAGAAGTACGAGAAGCCGGACTGACGCAAACCCCGGCACCAGTTCCGCCCCTCACCCCTCACCCCTCACCCCTCACAGCTTCATCCGCCGTGCCCGGGGCTACACGCCGCTGCCCATCCCCCTGGCGGAAGACGGCCCGATGGTGCTGGCCTTCGGCGCCTACCTGAAGAACACGGTGTGCGTCGCCAAGGGACACCAGGCTTTCCTCTCCCAGCACATCGGCGGGCTGGACAACGCCGCGGCCATCGGCTTTCTCGAGGAAACGGTGGCCCATCTGCTGGCTATTCTCGACGTAGCGCCCGACCTCGTCGCCCAC
>SSTA01000133.1 GCA_009469685.1 Azonexaceae bacterium
CGGCCGCAACATGGCCGGCGCCCGCGCCCTCTGGCGAGCCACCGGCATGAAGGACGGCGACTTCGGCAAGCCGATCATTGCGGTGGTCAATTCCTTCACTCAATTCGTTCCGGGCCATGTCCATCTCAAGGATCTGGGCCAACTGGTGGCGCGAGAGATCGAAGCGGCGGGAGGTATCGCCAAGGAGTTCAATACCGTCGCCATCGACGACGGTATTGCCATGGGCCACGGGGGCATGCTCTATAGCCTGCCCTCCCGCGACCTGATCGCCGATTCCGTCGAATACATGGTCAATGCCCACTGCGCCGACGCCATGGTGTGCATCTCGAACTGCGACAAAATCACTCCGGGAATGCTGATGGCGGCCATGCGTCTCAACGTCCCGGCCGTCTTCGTCTCCGGCGGCCCCATGGAGGCCGGCAAGGTGAAGTGGGCGGGCAAGATCATCGCCGTAGATCTCATCGATGCCATGATCAAGGCTGGCGACCAGAACGTCTCCGATGCCGAGGTCGAGAGCTTTGAACGCTCCGCTTGTCCCACCTGCGGATCCTGCTCCGGGATGTTCACGGCGAATTCAATGAACTGTTTGACCGAAGCCTTGGGGCTCTCGCTGCCCGGCAACGGCACCATTGTCGCCACCCATGCTGACCGCAAGGAGCTCTTTCTGCGTGCCGGGCGTACTGTCGTCGACCTCTGTAAGCGCCACTACGAGCAGAATGACACTTCCGTGCTGCCCCGGGCCATCGCGAGCAAGGCCGCATTTGAGAACGCCATGGCCCTCGACGTGGCCATGGGCGGTTCCACCAACACCGTCCTGCACATTCTGGCCGCTGCCCAGGAAGCCGGTGTTGATTTCACGATGAGCGACATCGATGCCATCTCCCGCAAGGTACCCTGCCTGTGCAAGGTGGCACCGGCCACTCAGGATTATCACATCGAGGATGTCCATCGGGCCGGGGGCATCATGGGTATCCTCGGTGAACTCGATCGGGCCGGTCTCATCCACCGGGATGTGCCGACCGTGCACACCGCGACCCTCGGCCAGGCCATCGACCGCTGGGATGTCGTGCGCGAACACGACCTGAAGATCCATGATTTCTACAAGGCCGCTCCTGGCGGTGTGCCGACCCAGGAAGCTTTCTCCCAGGATCGCCGCTACAACGAGTTGGATCTCGATCGTACCCACGGCTGCATCCGCAACGCCGCCAATGCCTATTCCCGGGAAGGCGGCCTGGCCGTACTCCACGGCAACATCGCGATTGACGGCTGCATCGTCAAGACCGCCGGCGTGGATGAGTCCATCTGGAAGTTCAATGGAACGGCCCGTGTATATGAGAGCCAGGATGCCGCTGTCGAAGGCATTCTAGGAGGAGAGGTGGTTGCCGGCGACGTGGTGGTCATTCGTTACGAAGGACCGAAAGGCGGCCCCGGCATGCAGGAGATGCTCTATCCGACCTCTTACCTGAAATCGCGCGGTCTGGGTAAGGATTGCGCACTGCTCACCGACGGGCGCTTCTCCGGAGGGACCTCGGGTCTTTCCATCGGCCATGCCTCGCCCGAAGCGGCAGACGGTGGCGCCATCGGTCTCATCGAAAACGGTGACAAGATCGAAATCGATATTCCGGCAAGGCGCATTCATTTGGCCATTTCCGAGGCCGAACTGGGCAATCGAAAAAAGGCCATGGAAGCCCGCGGGGAAGCGGCCTGGAAGCCGGTCAAGCGTGAGCGAGTCGTTTCGGCAGCGCTCCAGGCCTACGCCTTAATGGCAACTTCCGCCGACAAGGGCGCCGTACGGGACGTGGGCCAGATTCAGCGCCGGCGCTGAGCCGCTTCTGGCGAAGGTTTTCTTGGGATACCGGGGGTGACCGCGTCAACGGGCGCCTCCTTCGCGCGTTAAAGCGGTATCGCCGTTCTTACAGCCGATCGCCGCGCTTTCCCGTGGTGCCGAAAGGGCTTATCATCGACGGCGTTTTTCAACCGACAGATGGAGTGAAACGATGAAAGCGATTGTTGTTGCGATCATGGCCGCCGGCGTTGCCATGGCCGGTCAGGTCCAGGCCGACGAAGCTCTGGCCAAGGCCAAGAACTGCATGTCCTGCCATGCGATTGACAAGAAGATCGTCGGCCCCGCATACAAGGACGTTGCCGCCAAGTACAAGGGCGATGCGAAGGCTCCCGCTGCTCTGGCCGCCAAGATCAAGGCCGGTGGCAAGGGTTCCTGGGGCGAAGTTCCGATGCCGCCGAACAACGTGACCGATGACGAAGCCAAGAAACTGGCCGCTTGGGTCCTGTCGCAGAAGTAAGCGCTTTCCCTCGCGAAAAAGACCGGCTAGAAAGCCGGTCTTTTTCTTTCCTGGGGCTTGGATTTCGCTTGGCGAACCCGTTGACAGGTTTTGACGGCATCTGGATAATCGCGGGTTCTCTCGGAGGGGTTCCCGAGCGGTCAAAGGGATCAGACTGTAAATCTGACGGCTCTGCCTTCGAAGGTTCGAATCCTTCCCCCTCCACCAGAAAGTTGTCGTAGTGCCTTGTGGTGCGGTGCGAAGAGAGTGTTTAAGCGGGTGTAGCTCAATGGTAGAGCTGAAGCCTTCCAAGCTTAAGACGAGGGTTCGATTCCCTTCACCCGCTCCATCGACGTGCTGTGGCTGAAGTTTTCTCAGGTAGGCCCATGTGGCTCAGTGGTAGAGCACTCCCTTGGTAAGGGAGAGGTCGGCAGTTCGATCCTGCCCATGGGCACCACCGACAGGCTGGTTTTTTGTTGATTTTCTTGAACGTTTTGGGGAAATGGTATGGCTAAGGAAAAGTTCGAGCGTACGAAGCCGCACGTGAATGTGGGGACGATTGGACACGTTGACCACGGGAAGACGACGTTGACGGCTGCGATCACGACGGTGCTGTCGGCGAAGTTTGGCGGAGCGGCGAAGAAGTACGACGAAATTGACGCGGCGCCGGAAGAGAAGGCGCGGGGCATCACCATCAACACGGCC
>SSTA01000134.1 GCA_009469685.1 Azonexaceae bacterium
ATGCCGGCAGACCGCCGCCTTGCTCGACTCGCTTGCGGTGGCGCCCGGATTGCCGGAGCAGGTCAGGCAGTTGCCGCCATCGGAAGCCGAGCGGCATGTCCTCGACCTCGTGCTGGGGGATGCGATCCAGGTCAGGCTCGAAGGCGTCTATCGCTCCGGGGTCGCCGCCTTCGGGCTCATCGTTCAACCCCAGGCGTTCAAGGGCGAACTGGGGCGGCTGGCGCAGCTCTCCCTGGACGCCGTCCGATTCGGGGACGCGCTGCCGATCGACGATCCCTTGCGCCTGTCGGCACAGATCTATTTCTTCAATCGCTTGCCGCAGACCCCGCGCTGGGCTCGCTTGCTCCCCAACGACGAAGCCCACGCGCGCTATCTGGGCATCGATGCCGGGGGCCGCTGCAGCAAGCTGCTGCGCGCCCTCGGAGGAAAGATGGCCGATGCGCCCGAGCTCCAGGGGTGGTTGCTGTGGTCGGCGCGGGAGAGCGGCGAGACTTCGCAAAGGCGCTCGTTCTCCTACAAGCTCTACGTGAGTCCTCGCCCCGAGGAGCTTCCGGAGGCGCTTCCGAAAATTGTCGCGGCATTCGTCGATTTCGGGGTCCGGCGCATGAAGATCGGTGCGGGCCTAGGCGGGCTGCTGCGGCCCGACAAGATCGTCGCGTATTTCGAAGAATTTGGGCAGCTTGAGGCGGTCGCGCAGCGGCTGCTGGCGGACTTGAAAGGAGTGGCGCCCCATGGCGTGCCTTTCACCGCCGAATTGGGGGGCGCGGGCTTGGTCTCCTGGGGGATGGATCCCCATGAAACGCGCTCGTTTTCGTGGCAGGAAACCTCCAGCTGGCGATTGTGGATCACCAATCGCCTCGCCGCAGCCATACTGGATGCGCGCGCATCGCCAGAATCCGGATTGACGGCCTGGCGCTACGCCCTGGAGCGTCTTTCCGTCGAGGGTGTCGATGTCCAAACCTGGGCGCCCACCGCGGAATACGAACGCCGGATCGCTGCCGCCCGCAGGACTCAAGGATCATGAATATTTCCAGTCGGTACGTCCTTCCTGACGACTCCATCCTGGTTCCGGTCGACACCCTCGCCGACGGACAACGACGTTCGATCGAGGCCGAACCGGGCGACTTCCTGTTATCCCGCCGGACCGGGCGCGGCCGCTCGAAGATTCTCGATGCGCGTACGGCCAAGCTGTTGGAAGTCTTTCGCGAGCCTCATTCCCTCGTCGATGGCGTCATCTCCTTCAGCCGGGAGAGCACCGAGGACCCGGAACGCGTCCTCGAGTCAGCCTATGAGACCTTCGTCCAGCTCATCCGCAACAATTTTCTCGTCGAGGACGGGTCTCCCGAGGCGGGCCCCACCGAAGCCAGCCTCGCCGCGGGCGATCACTGGGACGGATTCGAAGTGGTCAGGCTGGTCCAACTGCTTGAGGATAACGAAATCTACGAGGCGTGCGCGGCGGACGGTTTTCGAGTTGCGCTCAAGATCGGGCGCAGCGAGGTTGCCGAGAAACAGGCTGTGGTCCTGGCCCGGGAAGCGATCGTGCTCCGGCACTTGAAGGGCGTCGGCGCGCCGCGCTTGGTTCAAGCGGGGAGTTTTCGCGCGAGGCCTTACCTGGCGCTGCAATGGTGCGAAGGCGTCAGCGCTTCCCGCGTCGCGGCCCAGTTGCGCTCGATCCCCGGTGAGGAAGGGCGGCGCAGGCTGCTGGAATTATGCGTCCGGATCGCCGCAGCCTATGCGGAACTGCATCGGCGCGGCGTGGTGCACGGAGATGTCCATCCCGGCAATGTCCTCGTCGGGGCAGACGGACACGTGACGCTGATCGATTTCGGGCTCGCGGTGTGTTCCCTTTTTGAAGCGGAGAGCCTCAGCCTGCCGCACCGCGGCGGGGTAGGGTATTTCTTCGAGCCCGAACACGCCAGGGCCGTCCTCGCCCACAATCGCCCCATGCCCCCGGCGACGGGCGTCGGGGAGCAGCACGTGGTCGCCCATCTGCTCTATCGACTGCTGACCGGAAACGGCTATGTGGATTTTGTCGCCGAGCGCGAAGCCGCACTGCGACAGATCGCCGAGGCGGCGCCTTTGCCGTTCTCGCATTGGGGACTGCCCGATTGGCCGGAGGTCGAAGCACTGCTCGCTCGGGCGCTGGCCCTCGTCCCGGAGGGGCGTTTTGCCTCCCTGGATGAATTGGCGGCCGGCCTCGAAAAATGCACCATTGCCGGGCCGCCGGCGGCCATTGGAGCGCCCGCCGTGCAGCCGGTGGCGGGCGGGGCGAATGCGCTGGTGACGGACTACTTGCGCCGCTTCAGTCCCGACGCGCCGCTCTTTGCCGCAGCCTTTCCCCAGGTGCCGCGCTGCTCGACCTATTACGGCGGGGGAGGCGTTGCATGGTTCCTGTATCGGCTGGCATCGGTTCGCGAGAGCCCCGAGTTGTTGTCCTGGGCAAAAGTCTGGGTGGAAAAGGCGCTTGCGGATATCCCGGCGGCCGGCGAAGAGGCTTTCTGCATTCCTCGGGTCATGCCCGCCGAAGTCGTCGGTCCCTTGTCGCTCCATCACAGCGAGAGCGGAATTCGCCTCGTGCAGGCGCTGGTGGCTCAGGCCGCGGGGGACATTCCTGGCCAGCGCGAAGCCGTGCTGGCCTACGCGCGGGTCGTCGCCCAGCCGTGGCCGAACCTGGACCTGGCCTTGGGTCAGGCGGGCGCTCTGGTGGGTTGTACCCTGCTCTGGGAGGCGCTTCCCTCCGAGCGCGCAAGTCTCCTGCCGACGGGCAACGCGCTGTGCGATCTGCTGGGTCGGCGTTTGGATCAGTTCGGTCGCATCGGTCAGGACGAGACGATGCGTTACTCCGGCATCGCCCATGGCTGGGCGGGCCTCCTCTATGCCATGTTGCGCTGGCTGGATCTGACGGCCATGACTATGCCCCTTGGGCTGGAAGCACGCCTCGCGGAGCTTGCCGACCTGGCCGAGCCTCATGGTCAGGGCTGGCGCTGGCCGAGAGTTCTCCAGCGCAGTGGAAGCCGCGGCGAACCGGTCGATTACTGGCCTAGCTGGTGCAACGGAACCGGCGGGATGATCTTCCTCTGGACTCTGGCGCATCGCATGCTCGACGTTCCGCGCTACCGGCAACTGGCTGAGGGTTGCGCGCAAAACGTTCTGGACTCCGGCGATCAGGTGGGCCAGATCTGCTGCGGGCGGCCCGGCGGGGCCTACGGCCTCTTGAATCTCTACAAGCATACGGCTGAAGCGCGCTGGCTCGATGGTGCGCGGAGTCTCTGCGACGCTACCGTGCGATCGCATCCTATTCCCGCTGGGGAGGCGGTGCCAGCTTTCCACTACAGTCTCTTCAAGGGGGCGCTGGGGGCTGCGCTCCTTGCCGCGGAACTGGACGCCGGACCCGAATACTCCTGCATGCCCCTCTTCGAATCCGAGGGTTGGCCGCGGTGACACGGCCAATGCTTCGATCCGGAGCCG
Organism: Azonexaceae bacterium; assembly: GCA_009469685.1. The sequence continues at coordinate 3,469 of SSTA01000134.1, forward strand.
GGGAAATCGGCTGGGCTCCGGATTCGCTGCCTTAGCGCCGTTTGCCGCGGAGGGCGCGGACTTGAACGACGACTTGGTCGAGCTCCAGTCCCGTGGCGTCGACGAGCCTGATCGAGTGGGAGCCGGGGCTGGGTAGCCA
>SSTA01000135.1 GCA_009469685.1 Azonexaceae bacterium
GAAGTGAAAGGTTTCGGCCGGCAGAAAGGGCACACCGAGCTATACCGAGGTGCCGAATATGTGGTCGATTTTCTCCCCAAGGTGAAGGTCGAGGCCGCCATCAAGGACGACCAGATCGACCAGGTCATTGAAGCCATCGAAAAGTCAGCCAGTACTGGCAAGATCGGCGACGGCAAGATTTTTGTCTTCGATCTCGAACAAGTCATTCGCATCCGGACCGGCGAAACCGGTACCGATGCCTTGTAAAGGGAGCAGCGTGCCATGAAAAGAATTTTTGCCATCCTGGCGCTCTTCGGCGCCGTAACTCTAGGGGCGCCGGCCTGGGCCGACGATAAACCCGCCGAGGCGGCCCCGGCAGCCACCGCGCCTGCCGCTCCGGGCGCAGCAGCGGCAGCTGCAGCCCCGGCCGCCGCCGAGGCCCCCGCTCCGGCCGAGGCCGCAGCGCCGGCTCCGGTTCCCAACAAGGGCGACAACGCCTGGCTGATCGTGGCCACGGCCTTCGTCATCCTCATGTCGATTCCCGGCCTGGCCCTTTTCTACGGCGGCCTGGTGCGCTCGAAGAACATGCTGTCGGTCCTGATGCAGGTCTTCGTCACCTTCTCGCTGATCTCGGTGCTGTGGGTGATCTACGGCTATTCCGTGGCCTTCACCGAGGGCAACGCCTTCTTCGGCAGTCTGGACAAGCTCTTCCTCAAGGGCGTCACTCCGGATTCCGTCGCGGCGACCTTCTCCAAGGGCGTGGTCGTCAGCGAGTACATCTACGTCGCCTTCCAGGGCGCCTTCGCGGCCATTACCTGTGCGCTGATCGTCGGTGCTTTCGCCGAGCGGGTGCGCTTCTCCGCAATCCTGCTGTTCATGATCCTGTGGTTCACCTTCGCCTACCTGCCCATCTCGCACATCGTGTGGTACTGGGCCGGTCCCGACGGCTATGTTTCCGCCGAAGCCGCCGATAAGCTGAACGCCACCGCCGGCTACATGTTCCAGAAGGGTGCTCTCGACTTCGCCGGCGGTACCGTGGTGCATATCAATGCCGCCATCGCCGGCCTGGTGGGTGCCTACATGGTGGGCAAGCGTACCGGCCTGGGGAATGTCTCCATGGCTCCCCACAGCCTGACCTTCACCATGATCGGTGCTTCCCTCCTGTGGTTCGGCTGGTTCGGCTTCAACGCCGGTTCCGCGCTGGAAGCCAACGGCACCGCCGCCCTGGCCTTCGTCAATACCTGGATCGCTACGGCCTGCGCGGCGATGTCCTGGCTCTTCGCCGAATGGATCTTCAAGGGCAAGCCGTCCATGCTGGGTGCCGCTTCCGGCGCCGTGGCCGGTCTGGTCGCCATCACCCCGGCCTGCGGCTTCGTGGGCCTGATCGGCGCCATCGTGATCGGCCTGGCCGCAGGCATCCTCTGTCTGTGGGGCGTCAATGGCCTCAAGAAGATGCTCGGCGCCGACGACTCCCTCGACGTCTTCGGAGTCCACGGCGTGGGCGGCATCCTCGGCGCCCTCCTGACCGGCGTGTTTGCCGCGCCTTCCCTGGGCGGCACGGGCGTCTACGACTACGTCGCCAACAAGGTGGCCGACAACTACTCCATCGCCGACCAGTTCATGGTCCAGGCGACCGGCGTCGGCGTCACCCTGGTGTGGTCCGGCGTGGTTGCCGTGGTGTGCTACAAGATCGCCGACATCATCCTCGGTCTGCGGGTGCCGGAAGACGAGGAGCGCGAAGGTCTCGACCTCACCTCCCACGGCGAAACCGCCTACCACCACTGATCGGATATTCGTCTCTCTCCTTCCGGGCGCCCAAGGGCGCCCGCTTTTTTTTACCGATCGGGTTTGATAGTCTGAGGCATGCGCATTGCCCAGATTTCCGACCTCCACCTGACTCCCGACGGTAGCCTGCTCTACGGTAGCGTAAATACCTGGGCGGCCTTTGCATCCGTCCTGCTACGCCTTGCCACGCTGGAACCCAGACCCGATTTTCTGATGGTCACCGGGGATCTCGCGGAAGGCGGCGATGCGGCAACCTACCGCCGCTTGGCCGACCGCTTGGGCGAAGTGGGCATACCCTTCGCGGTCATCCCCGGCAATCACGACGACCGCCGACAGCTGCGCACGGCCTTTTCATTTCCCGGCCGGGTAGGCGCCTGCCACCAGCGCATCGACCTCGGGGAGGCGTCCTTGCTTCTCGTCGATTCCCAGGTTCCGGGAAAGGAGTGGGGACAGATTACGCCGGCCCACGTGAATTGGCTCGATTCGGTGACGACGGAGCGCCGCCCGTCGCTCCTGGCGCTCCACCATCCGCCGTTCGCCGTGGGCATCCCGGGTATGGACCGCTTGCGCTGCCGGGGGGAGGGCTTGCTTGCCGACTGGCTTTCCCGCCATCCGGAAGTCGCAGCAGTGCTATGCGGCCACGTCCATCGCTTTGTCGCCACCACCTTTGCGGGTAGGCCGGCGGCAACCGCGCCTTCGCCGGCCCACCAGATCGCCCTGAGCGACGGCCCGCTGGGTTGGACTGCCGAACCGGGGGGCTTCCTGCTCCACCTTTGGCAACCGGGCGAACGCCCGCTGAGCCATTACCTGCCCTCGATTGCGGCGCCGGTGATCCCTTACCGGGACTAGCGGTATTTGCGGCCCTGGAAGACTCCGCCGTCCCTCGTGAGCGCCGCATCCCTTAGAGGCGCGCCTATCGTCCTGCCCGAAGCGACGCCATGTGCGCCGGGTGATTAGCGGAAGACGACCGTCTTGTTGCCGTGCACCAGGACCCGGTCTTCCAGGTGATAGCGCAGGCCCCGGGCCAGTACAGTCTTTTCGATGTCCTTGCCGTAGCGGACCATGTCGTCCGGGGAATCGGAGTGGTCGATGCGGATCACGTCCTGTTCGATGATGGGGCCGGCATCCAGTTCCGAAGTGACGTAGTGGCAGGTTGCGCCGATCAGCTTGACACCCCGTTCGTAGGCCTGATGGTAGGGCTTGGCGCCAGCGAAGGAGGGCAGAAAGGAGTGATGGATATTGATGATGCGCCCCGAATAGGCGTCGCAGAGTTCCGGCGGGAGGATTTGCATATACCGGGCGAGCACCATGCAGTCGCCGCGGACGTCGTCGAAAATGCGGGCAATCTCGGCGTAGGCCGGCGCCTTGTTGTCCTTGCCCACCGGCACATGGTGAAAGGGGATGCCATGCCACTCGACAAAGCCGCGAAAGGTCTCGTGATTGGAGACGACACAGGGGATTTCAATATCCAACTCCTTGGCCTGCCAGCGGGCAAGGAGGTCATAGAGGCAGTGTTCCTGCTTGGAGACCAGGATGACCACGCGTTTCTTCACCGCGCTGTCGGCGATGCGCCAGGTCATTCCCAGCGGATCGGCCACCGCGGTCCGGAAGCGCTCGCGAAATTCGGCCAGCAGAATGGGAAGCGAATCCGCCCTGATTTCGATGCGCATGAAGTAGCGCCCGGTGAGCGCGTCGGCATGAAAGCTCGATTCCAGTATCCAGCCGCCGTTTTCCGCAATAAAGCCCGATACCTTGGCGATGATGCCGACCTGGTCGGGACAGGAAGCGGTAAGGGTGTAGAAGCGCGGGTGGGCCATGGATAGAGTCGCCGTGGGAATCGTCTGGGGAGTGAGGCCCCGGAAGGGAAGATGAACGGGGTCGGGGGCGGGGCGCTTATTCGCCGGTCAAACCCGAGCGAAAGCCTTGTCGATTTCCCGACGCAGACCGCTGTAGTCCAGGACGACCGGGTACTGAGGGAATTCGCGGATGACGTTTTCCGGCGGGTGAAAAAGGATGCCGCCATGGGCTTCGCCGAGCATCGCGGTATCGTTGTAACTGTCGCCGGCGGCGACGACCTTGAAATTGAGCTCCTTGAAGCGCCTGACCGCCTCCTGCTTCTGATTGGGCATGCGGAGATGGTAATTGACCAGCATTCCTTCCCCGTCGGCTTCCAGCGAGTGGCAGAACAGGGTGGGCAGGCCCAGTTGCTGCATGAGCGGCTTCGCGAACTCGTAAAAGGTGTCGGAAAGGATGATGACCTGATAGGCGTCGCGCAAGGAATCGAGGAAATCCTTGGCGCCGGGCATGGGGCCCATGGCGGCGATGACCTTCTGGATGTCCGGCAGGCCGAGCTTGTGCTGACGCAAGAGTCCCAGGCGGTAGGTCATCAGCTTGTCGTAATCGGGCTCGTCCCGGGTGGTGCGCTTGAGTTCGGGAATCCCGGTGCGCTGGGCGAATTCGATCCAGATTTCCGGAACCAGCACCCCTTCGAGATCGAGACAGACGATTTTCACAGCCAACTCCCCCTGCGCCCTTGGGCGAAAGGCCGCATTTTACCCGATCAGGGAGCGGGCAAGACCTCCAGTTCCTCCTGGGCCAGCAGCCAGCGCTCCTCGGCGGCGGCAATGTCGGCGGTAAGGCCGGCCAGCCGGCGGTGGAGATCGTCGATGCCGGCCCGGTCGGCGTCCGGGGCGTAGAGGGCGGGATCGGCGAGCTGAGCGTCTAGGGCCTGCTTTTCCTCGTTCCACGCGGCCAGCTTTCTCTCCAGCTGCTCGATTTCCTTCACCAGCGGCCGGCGCCGGGCCAGCAGTGCCTGCCGGTTGGCGGCCTCCTCTTCGCGCTTCTGCCTACGCTCGGCCTTCAGTGCGGCGGCGTCGGGTTCGGGCGCCTTGGCCGCAGCGCGCTGGGCGGCCAGCCAGGCGGCGTAGTCGTCCAGGTCGCCGTCGAAGGCGGTGGCATTGCCGTCCGAGACCAGCCATAGGGCGTCGGCGCAGGTGCGCAGCAGGTGGCGGTCGTGGGAAACCAGCACCACGCCACCCTCGAAATCCTGTAAAGCGAAGGTCAGTGCCTCGCGCATTTCCAGATCCAGATGGTTGGTGGGCTCGTCGAGCAGGAGCAGATTGGGCTTGGTACGGATGAGCAAGGCCAGGGCCAGGCGCGACTTCTCGCCGCCGGAGAAAGGCCCCGCAGGCCGGGTGGCCATATCCCCCCGAAAGTCGAAACCGCCCAGATAGTCGCGCAACTCCTGCTCCGGGGTGGTCGGCTCGAGCCGCGTCAGGTGTTGCAGGGGAGACTCGTCGGGGCGCAGTTGCTCCAATTGGTGCTGGGCGAAGTAGCCGATGTTCAGCGCCTTGGCTTCCTGCCGCTCGCCCGCCGCCATGGGCAGGGCGCCGGACAGCAGCTTGACCAGGGTCGACTTGCCGGCGCCGTTGCGCCCCAGGAGTCCGATCCGGCTGCCGGGCCGCAGGGTGAGACTGATCCTTTCCAACACTCGCTTGCCTCCGTAGCCGGCGGCGGCATCCGAGAGCACCAGCAAAGGATCCGGCAGGTTGGCCGGCAGGCGAAAATCGAAGTGGAAAGGCGAATCCACGTGAGCGGCGGCGACAATCTCCATGCGCCCCAAGGCCTTGATCCGGCTCTGGGCCTGACGGGCCTTGGTGGCCTTGGCCTTGAAACGGTCGATGAAGCGCTGCAGGTGGGCGATCTGTTTCTGTTGGGCTTCAAAGGTGGCTTGCTGCACGGCAAGTCGGGCAGCCCGGGCGCGTTCGTAGTCTGAGTAGCCACCCGCGTAGAGGGTGATGCGCTGCTGCTCGATCGCCAGGATGTGACCCACCACCGCATCGAGGAAGTCCCGGTCATGGGAGATGAGGAGCAGGGTGGCGGGAGTGGACCGCAACCAGTCCTCGAGCCAGAGGACGGCGTCCAGATCCAGGTGGTTGGTCGGTTCGTCCAGGAGCAGGAGTTCGGCGCGGCAGGAGAGGGCGCGGGCAAGATTGAGCCTGACCCGCCAGCCGCCGGAGAACTCGGCCACCGGCCTCAGGAAGTCCGCATCGGAAAAACCCAGGCCGTGCAACACTTCCGCCACCCGGGCGCGGGCGGCATAACCGCCGATCTCGCCGTAGCGGGCGTGGAGGGCGCCGATGGCCACGCCGTCGCCCCGGGTTTCGGCATCGGCGATCTCGGCCTCGACTCGGCGCAATTCGATATCGCCGTCGAGAACGAACTCGATCGCCGGAGTCGGCAGAGCCGGGGTTTCCTGCACGACGCGGGCAATATGCCAGGCGGGGGGCAGTTCCACGTCCCCTTGCTCGGCGTGCAATTCCCCCGCCAGCAAGGCGAAAAGGCTAGACTTGCCGCAGCCGTTCGCCCCGACCAGCCCGACCCGCCATCCGGCATGGACCTGGAAGCTGGCCCCCTCGATGAGGGGTCGGCCGGCGCGGGCGAGAGTGGCATTCTTGAGGGCGATCATGGGCCCGGCATTATATGAGATAGAATTTCCCGATACCTTCTGACCCCCGACGATGATCAAGAAGATCGCCATCGACCAGCTCCTCCCCGGGATGTTCGTCCATGATCTCAATTGCGGTTGGCTCGACCATCCGTTCTTGAAGAGCAAGTTTCCCGTTCGCGACCAGGCGACGATAGAAAAAATACGGGCCATCGGCATCCGCGAGCTTTACATCGACACCATCAAAGGGGCCGATGTCTTCGCCGCGCGGACCCAGCAGGAAGTCAGCGAGGACCTCGACCGCCTCTTGCGCGAAATCGCCTCCCGCGACGACGACAAGCCGATCGCTGCCGAGCTTAAGGAAGAAGCGGCCCGGGCACGGCGTCTCCACGGCGAAGCCAATCGCCTGGCCCGCAATCTCATGGGCGATCTGCGCCTGGGCATGCCGGTCGAGCCGGAGAAGTTCGCTCCTGTGGTCGACGGCCTGGTGGATTCCGTATTCCGCAACTCCGATGCCCTGCTGCCCCTGACTCGGCTCAAGAGCCAGGACAGCTACACCTTCGAGCATTCGGTCGGAGTCTGTACGCTCCTGGCCGCCTTCGGCCGCAGCCTCGGGCTGCCGCGCGACGAGATTCGCGAGATCGCCCTCGGCGGGCTCTTGCACGATGTGGGTAAGGCCCAGGTGGACGATGCCATCGTGGATAAGCCGGGCAAGCTCTCGGAAGAGGAATTTGCCGAAATGAAAGCCCATGTGGCCAAGGGTCTGGTGATACTGAGGGCGGTTCCAGACCTGTCGGCGACCGCGTTGTCGGTGGTCGCCGAGCATCACGAGCGGATCGACGGTAGTGGCTATCCGGCCGGCAAGAAAGGCGCCCAACTCTCCCGTGCGGGCCAGATGGCAGCCATCGTCGACGTCTATGACGCCATGTGCTCCGATCGCGTCTACCACAAGGGCATGGCCCCCACTCCAGCCCTGCGCAAGCTCCTCGAATGGAGCGAGCACCACTTTGATCGGGCGCTGGTCCAGGCCTTTATCCGCGCCCTGGGGATCTACCCGACCGGCAGCCTCGTCCGCCTGGACAGCGGCCGGCTGGGCGTGGTCGTCGAGCAGAACGAACGGCAAATCCTGGAGCCTGTCGTGCGGGTCTTCTATCATGCCGGCAAGCAGTACTACATCCCGCCCGAGACGGTCGATCTATCGCGGACCCAGGACCGGATTGCCGGGTTCGAGAATTACGAAAAATGGAATATCGATCCCTACAAGTGGTTGCCCGCCTGATTGCCCTACTGGCATTGTTGCCCGCTGCCGTGCTGGCCACCGAGTTGCCGCCGGTTGAATCCGGGCCGGATCGGCAGGCCCGCCTGGCGGAAGCCAAGAACCTGCAGCGGGAAGGCGCAGCAGCTCAAAAAGCCGCGAAGGCGCAATTCAGCGAGGAAAAGGACGCCTGCCTCAAGAAGTTCCGGGTATTCGATTGCCAGAATGAGGCGAAGCAGCGCTACGTTGCGGCCATGCGCGAAGGGCGCCGAATCGAAAACGACGGCAAAGAGGCCGAGCGGCGTGTTCGGCGGGAGGAACTGGCCGAGCAGGACGCGCGCCGTCAGGAACGTGCAGCCAGGCAAGAGGCTGCACTTCCCGAGCGCAAGACGACAAATCAGGCTCAGGAAGAGGCTGCGGCGGCGGAACGCTCGCAACGATTGGCGGAAAAGGAAGTCCAGGCCCGGGAAGGCAAGCGACGCAAAGATGCCGACGCCGCTCGCTTGCGGGAAAAGAAGTTGAGGCACGAGCGGAAGGTCGCCGAAAAGATGGAGAAGGCGCGGCGCCACGAGGCCCAGGCCGAGCGCTGAGAGGAGACCGGGCCATGAGACGACGTATCCCGATTGCGCAATTGCTGCCCGGGATGTATGTGGTCGATCTGCATCGGGGTTGGCTCTCCCACACTTTCTGGCGTTCCCGGTTTCTGGTTCGCGATGACGAAACGATCCGCCGCCTGGCCGAGGAAGACATCACCGAAGTCAGCATCGATACCGAAAAGGGGCGCGACATTCCGCCACCGCCGCCACCCCTCACGGCGGTCAATCCGGACTACATTTCGCGCGCCGAACGATTGCGGGCAAAGCCCAAGACTCTCAGCCTGGGGGAGGAAAGGCGGCGGGCGGGGCTGCTGTTGAGCGAAGCCGGCCATTGCCTGGAAGATCTGGTGACCTCCGCCCGACTCGGGCAGACGGTAGAAGTCGGTCGCCTCGAACCGCTGATCGAACGGATGATCGACTCGGTCCTGCGTAACCCGGATGCCCTGCCGCCCCTGGCTCGGCTGAAGACGGGCAGCGATTACGCCGTCGGGCATGCCATTTCCACCGCCGCCCTGATCGTCGCCTACGCCCGCCAACTCGGCCTGGCGCGCAGCGAAACCGAAAGCCTGGCTCTTGGAACCCTGGTCAAGGACATCGGCTATACGGCGCTGGACGCCGGCCTGATGGCCAAGGTCGGACGGTTCTCGCGGGACGAGCGTTCCCACGTCGAACGCCACGTCGAGGAGGGACTCAATGTCCTCATGGCCCATCGTCCGCTCCCCGAAGCCGCGCTCGCCGTCGTGCTGGAGCATCACGAACGCTTCGACGGGTCGGGCTACCCCTACCGCATCGCCGGGCAGGAGATTTCCCAGGCCGGAAGGATGGCCGCCGTGGTCGATCGTTTCGACGCCATGATTTCCCAGCGCAGCTACCGTCAGGCGATGGCGCCCGCCCTGGCGCTGGGCCAGGTCTTTTCCGCCGGGGGTCGCGAATTCGATCCCGGACTCCTCTCATCCTTTGTGCGGGCGGTCGGGATTTATCCGGTGGGCAGCCTCGTCCGCCTGGAAAGCGGCCATCTGGCGGTGGTCGAGGAACTGCACCCCGAGCATCTCGTCTCGCCGGTCGTTCGGGTGATCTACCATGCCGGGCGGCGTCAGTATGTGGCGCCGGTGCTGGCCGATCTGGCAGCGCCGGTGGGCAATCATTATGGCCAGATCGTTCGCGCCGAGAATTTTGCCGACTGGGGATTGAGCGCCATACGCTGGCAGCCGGTTTGAGCGTAGTATGACGGGGAATTGGAGGGAACCGTGACCCGTCAGCGCAAGAGAATATTCCTCATCGATGATGACCCGGCGGCCCTGGTTCTGAGTCAGCGGCTTTTCGAACGCCTCGACTTCGAAGCCCCGCTCGCCTTCGACAATCCCCGCACAGCCATCGAAACCTTTCACCGCCAGGGAGCCGAAGCCATCCTGGTCGATCTGCGCATGCCGGGAATGACGGGTTTTGATCTCATTGACGAGATTGCTGCGACGGCGGCTCGCGATCATGTCCCCATTGTGGCCCTCATCGAGCCCGACGATAGAGAGGGTCGCGACCGTGCCCTGGCTGCCGGAGCCGCCGACACCCTGCTCAAGCCCCTTGAACTGCACGACCTGCGCGCCCGTCTGGGAAACCTTCTGGAACTGCAGCGCCTGCGATTCGAACTCGCCGATCAGGAAAGACGCCTTGAAATTCGGCTCGGCGAACGGACCAGCAAGCTGGAAACCCTGGTCGACGAATCCCGTGCGGGGCGTCGCGGGGCGATCCGCTGCCTCGCGCGAGCCCTAGACCATCGCAGCGGTCGCGATGGTCAACACGTCGTGCGCATGAGCAAGATCGCGGCGGCCATCGGCCGCCATTTGGGCTTGTCCCACGACAATTGCGATCTCCTGATCGATGCCGCGACCATGCACGACATCGGCACGGTGGTCATCCCCGGCGACATTCTGCACAAGTCCGGCCGGCTCTCCCCCGTCGAATTCGAGCAGATCAAGCGCCATACCCTGGCCGGCGCAGCCATGCTCGAAGGTGAGGACACCGTCCTCCTGCGTGCCGCTCGGGAGGTTGCCCTCACCCACCACGAGAACTGGGACGGCACTGGCTACCCGAGAGGGCTCGCCGGAGAAAAAGTGCCCCTCCTCGGACGCATTGCCGCCGTTGCGGACGTCTTTGATGCCCTCACTGCGGATCGCCCCTATCGGCGTCCCCTGCCGCTGGCCGAAGCGGCGCTGGAAATCCGCCGGCTCTCCGGAAGCAAATTCGATCCCGCGGTGGTCGATGCCTTCGAGGCCGGCCGCGACGAGATCCTATTGATCGCTCAACGCTTCGTCGAGGCGCCCGGAACGCTGCATTAGGCGGCGAAACAGGGGCGGTAGAGCAGCTTCCCCCACAGCGGATCGGGCGAGCCACTGGCGTCCCGGCTCTCCCGCGGCAAGGGGAGGGCCGTCCACCGTACAGACCACGGGAGTCGCGACCAGGCGGAAGTGGGTGAAGGTCTGGCGCATGGCCGGAAGCGGGCGGCAGGGAGCGCCGGCCATCCCGAGTCCGGCGAGAATCGCCTCCGGCGGTCCCTCCGGCGGCACCAGAAGCCCGCCCCAGATGCCGCCCGGCGGGCGACGCTCCACCAGTACGCCCTCGCCGTCGGTGACCAGGACGAAGGTGGCCTGCCGCTCGGCGAGTGCGCGACGGGGGCGCGGCTGGGGCAAGTGATCGATCAGCCCGCGAGCGCGCGCAACGCAGCCCGCAGTAAGCGGACAGCGTTCACAGGTCGGGTGACGGCGGATACAGATCGTGGCCCCCAGGTCCATCAAAGCCTGGGCATAGCGGCCGCAATCGGCGCCGGGCAGCAAGGACTCGGCCAAGTCCCACAGGCGGCGAAGCACCGCCGGAGAGTCGGGAAACCCCTCGACGGCAAAATAACGGCAAAGCACCCGCTTGACGTTGCCGTCAAGAATGGCGGCGCGGGAGTCCCAGGCAAAGGCGGCGATGGCTGCCGCCGTCGAGCGGCCGATACCGGGGAGCGTGGCCAGGGTCTCCGGCGAGTTGGGAAACTGCCCGCCATGCTCGCTCACGACCTTGCGGGCGCAGCGATGGAGGTTATGCGCCCGGCTGTAGTAGCCGAGCCCGGCCCAGGCGGCCGCGACCTCCCCGGGAGCGGCGGCAGCCAGGGCGGCGACATCGGGAAAACGCTCCAGGAAGCGCAGATAGTAGGGAATCACCGTCGCGACCTGGGTCTGCTGCAGCATGACCTCGGAAAGCCAGATGCGATAAGGATCCCGCGTGCCCTGCCAGGGCAAGCCGTGGCGGCCGTGGTGCGTCTGCCAGTCGATCAGGACTTGGGCAAAGCCCGGGATGGAAGAGGACACGCGCTGTCTCGACAGGAATCGTCCGGAGGCCGGATAATACGCCCCTTTCAATGGATTCCCCACGATGCCGCAAGACTCAGAAGACTGCACCGGCCCGGCCGGACGCACCTGCGATTCCGCATCGGGTTCCGCCGGACTCGACTGCCGGGCTTTTCGGGGTGCTTTGGGCAGTTTCGCCACCGGCGTGACCGTGGTCACGGCCCTCAGCCCCGATGGGCAGCCCATGGGTCTGACGGTGAATTCGTTTGCCGCCGTCTCCCTGCAGCCGCCCCTGGTCCTCTGGAGCCTCGCGGTATCGGCCAATCTCCTGGAGAGCTTCCGTCGGGCGAGCCACTACTGCATCAACGTTCTGACGGCTGACCAGGAAGACCTCTCCAACCGCTTCGCGACCTGGCCTACCGATCGCTTTGCCGGACTGCCCTGGCGGCCCGGGTACGGCGGCGCCCCGATCCTGGAGGGGGTGAGCGCCCACTTCGAAGTCCGCAACGATCATCAATACCCCGGTGGGGATCACCTGATCTTCGTCGGCGAAGTGCTGCAGTTCGCTCACAACAGCGACACCCGGCCTCTGCTCTTTCATCGTGGCCGCTACCGCTGTTTGGTGGACAATTGATGGCCGGCGCGGTTGAACGGCGGGGTAACTGCGCTTAGAATTCGCCCCCAGGCGTCCAGAGCGGGCGTCGTATAATGGTAA
>SSTA01000136.1 GCA_009469685.1 Azonexaceae bacterium
CTTCGAGGATGGCCATGCCGTGCTCGATGGTTTCGAAGAAGCGATCTTCTTCCTGTTTGAGAGTGGCCATGACCTTGGCCTGGTGCTGGGCGAGTTCCGGGTAGGCCATGCCCATTTCGGCCACCAAATCAGGCACCATCTTGTGGAAGAAGGCGGCCCGGGCACCGAGTTTGTAGCCGTGGCGGATGGCGCGGCGGATGATGCGGCGCAGCACGTAGCCGCGGCCCTCGTTGCCGGGAATCACGCCGTCGGCCAGCAGGAAGGCGCAGGCCCGGACATGGTCGGCCAGCACCTTGAGGGACGGACTGTCCATGTCGGCACCACTGGTTTCCCGGGCAGCAGCCTTGAGCAGGGTCTGGAAGAGGTCAATCTCGTAGTTGGCGTGGACGCCCTGCAGCACGGCGGAGATGCGCTCCAGCCCCATGCCGGTATCGACGCTGGGCTTGGGCAGCGGGTGCATGACCCCAGCCTCGTCCCGGTTGAACTGCATGAAGACGTTGTTCCAGATTTCGATGTAGCGGTCGCCATCTTCCTCCGGCGACCCCGGGGGACCGCCCCAGATGTGTTCGCCGTGGTCGTAGAAGATTTCGGTGCACGGGCCGCAGGGGCCGGTGTCGCCCATCATCCAGAAATTGTCGGAGGCGTAGCGGGCGCCCTTGTTGTCGCCGATGCGGATGCAGCGCTCCACCGGCACGCCCACTTCCTTGGTCCAGATGTCGTAGGCCTCGTCGTCCTCGGCGTAGACGGTGACCCACAGCTTGTCCTTGGGCAGCTTATAGACATCGGTCAGCAGTTCCCAGGCGTAGTGGATGGCGTCGCGCTTGAAGTAGTCGCCGAAGCTGAAATTGCCCAGCATCTCGAAGAAGGTGTGATGGCGGGCGGTGTAGCCGACGTTTTCCAGGTCGTTGTGCTTGCCGCCGGCACGCACGCATTTCTGCGAGGTGGTGGCGCGGGTGTAGGGCCGCTTGTCGAAACCGAGGAAGACGTCCTTGAACTGGTTCATCCCGGCATTGGTGAACAGCAGGGTCGGGTCTTCGTGGGGCACCAGAGAGGAGGACGCGACGATCTGGTGGCCCTTGGAAGCGAAGAAGTCGAGGAACTGCTGGCGGATTTCGGAGCTTTTCATAAGCTGGGTTCTCGCGGGGCGGGAATTCGAAGCGTTCGATTTTAAATGAAAGCGCGGCCCTCAAAGCAGAAACCCGCCTGGGGGCGGGTTTCCGGGGGAATCGCAGCGGTAGGTCTTCAGCGGTGGCGGGGGCGGTCGGTGACGCCGTCGTGGTTGAGATCGTGCTGGCGGTCATGCTTCTGGCGGTAGATCCGGCGGCTCTGAACGTCCTGGGCATGCTCGACGCGGGCGGCTTCGCGGCCGGTCACGGTTCCGTCGGCTAGAGTCCGGTTTTCCACATTCTGGACATGGCGCTGACCGCGCTCCAGTCGTGCCGCCTCGCGACCGGTCAGGGCGCCGGAGGCTTCTCCCTGTTCGATCCTTGCCGCCTGGTTGGCCTGCCGCTGGTCGATCCGCGGCGTACTCTGGGCGAAGGCGACGATGGGAAGGGCAAGGCATGCGGCAAAGACGAAGTTCCTGGCGTTCATGGCGTTTCTCCTAGTGGCATTGAAGGGTGGGACGTTTCCGCAAGCGAATTGACTCACGGCCGCCCCTCGCCGGCTGCAACGGTCTGTCAGAATTTGTTTCACGGACCCAGGCAATCGAGGCGGTCGGTGAACAGGGCAGCGACGCCTAGGGCAAAACAGCGGGCAGCGACCTCGGGGCTATTGACCGTATAGGCGACCAGAGGAACTCCTGCGGCAGCCAGTTCCTGAGTCGCCGTCACCGTCAGCTCGACCGCGCGTGCATGGAGGAAAGCACAGTCCAGGCGGGCCAGGCGCGCTCCGAAATCGCCGGGAATCGCTTCGACCAGGAGCGCCCGAGGCTGCTCCGGAACCGCATCCCGGGCGGCGGCCAGGGCGGCCTCGGAAAAGGAGGACACCACCAGGGGCAAGGTCGCCGGCCAGGCGGCGGCAACCCCCTCGGCAACGAGGCGTCCGGTGGCTTCGTCGTGACCGGCAGCGGGCTTGATTTCGACATTGACGCCAAGCCCCAAGTCGGTACAGAGCGCCAGGACATCGGTCAGGCGCGGAATTCTGGCCCCGGACCAGGACCGGTGGAGCCAGCGCCCGGCATCGAGATCGGCCAGTTCATCCCAATCCCGCTCGGCCACCCCTCCGCGGCCGTCGGTAGTGCGCTCCAGGGTCTCGTCGTGGATGAGGATCGGGACCTGATCGCGGGTCAACATGACGTCGAATTCCACCGCCTGGAAACCGAGGCGGGCGGCCAGGCGAAAACCCTCCAGAGTATTCTCGGGGGCCAGGCAACCGCCGCCCCGGTGGGCGATCCAGGGGGACAGCGGGTAACGGGCCATCAGAACGGCAGCGCCTTCTTGAGGGCGGGTTTGGCGGAAAGAATGGAATTGCCGCGACTGACCGCCGTATCGAGGGCCGCCTTGGCAGGCTTGGTATCGGCCCAGACCGCCTCGAGTTCCTCGTCGAGGATGAGGCGCACCGGGTCGATTCCGGAGATGCGCAGGGGATGGGACGAACCATCGCCCTTGAGCGAAGCATAGGCAACGTCGAGCGCCAACTCGCGATCACGCTGAACTTTGCTGCGCAAAGCGCTGCGCGCCGCGTCGGTCAAGGGCAATTGCCCATAGGTTCGCGCCAGTTCGACCTGAATTTCC
>SSTA01000137.1 GCA_009469685.1 Azonexaceae bacterium
AGCGATCTATAATGCAACGACCTTAACGCGACAGCAGGCCCCGAGGCATGGCCCTCCTCGAACTGCGCAACATCACCCGGCGCTTCGGGAATCTCGAAGCGGTGAAGGATGTTTCCCTCGACATCGAGGCGGGTGAGTTCTTTACCCTGCTGGGGCCTTCGGGCTGCGGCAAGACCACCATCCTGCGCATGATCGCCGGCTTCGACGAGCCGGACGAAGGGCAGTTGTTTCTCGATGGGAAGGCGCTGGCGGGGATTCCGCCGGAGCGGCGGCCGGTGCATACGGTCTTCCAGAACTACGCGCTCTTTCCCCACCTCACGGTCAGCGGCAACATCGCCTTTCCCCTGGAGATGGCCGGCAAATCCGGCGACGAGATCAAGCGCCGGGTGAACGAGGCATTGGCGCTGGTGCACCTGGAGGACAAGGGCAGGGCCTATCCCCACGAGCTTTCCGGCGGCCAGAAGCAGCGGGTGGCCCTGGCCCGGGGGCTGGTGAACAAGCCGCGCCTGTTGCTTCTCGACGAACCCCTGGGCGCCCTGGACGCCAAGCTGCGGGAGCGCATGCAGGGGGAGCTGATCGCGCTCCAGCGGGAGGTGGGGGTGACCTTCGTCTTCGTCACCCACGCCCAGCAGGAGGCCCTGGCGCTGTCGCACCGCATCGCGGTCATGAACGCCGGGCGGGTCGAACAGACGGACGTGCCGGAGGTGCTCTACTCGGCGCCGAAGAACCGCTTCGTGGCGGATTTCATCGGCACCATCAATCTGATCGACGCCGCGGTGGTGGATGCCGGCCCCCACGGGCTGCGGTTGGCCGCCGCCGGCCTCGGGGAGATCGCCGCGCCGGCGCATCCGGAGGCGGCCGCCGGCAGCCGAGGCGCCCTGGCCATCCGCCCCGAGCACCTGCGGGTGACGCCGGACGGCGGGCAGGCGAGCCTCAAGAACCACTTCGTCGGCACGGTGCGGGAGTATCTCTACCTGGGGGACGTGACGGTCTACAAGGTGGGTCTGGACAACGGCGTCACCCTGGAGGCCCTGACGACCAATGCCGCCCCCGGCAAGGCGCGTTTCCACGAGATCGGCGACCGCGTGTGCGTCGAATGGAGGCATGATGCCGGCGTCTTTCTCCCGGCTTAGGCCCTCGGCGGCGCGCCTGACGCGCTGGCTGGTGACCCTGCCGCCGGCGCTCTTCCTCGTCGTCTTCTTCCTCCTGCCGGCGCTGATCATGGCCGCCGCCAGCTTCCGCGAACCGGGGGAATTCGGCGGCCTGGCGCCCCTGAGCGAGAAGGGATTCACCCTGGAGGCCTATCGCTTCGTCGGCGAGGACGTCATCTACGCGGGGATCCTGGCCAAGTCCTTCCTCGTCGCCGGCGCGACGACGCTCCTCTGCCTGCTGCTGGCCTACCCCCTGGCCCTGCTCATCGCCCGCAGCCCCAAGCGGCAGCGGGATCTCCTCGTGCTCCTGGTGATCCTGCCCTTCGCCAGCAACTTCCTCATCCGGGTCTACGCCTGGATCATCATCCTCGGGCCCCTGAACCTCCTCTATTCGACGACGGCGGTGATCGTCGGCATGGTCTATGTGCATCTGCCCTTCATGATCCTGCCCTTGTACACCAATCTG
Source organism: Azonexaceae bacterium (assembly GCA_009469685.1). The sequence goes on from SSTA01000137.1 coordinate 1,618, forward strand.
GAAAAGCACGACCCGGCCCTGCTCGAAGCCGCCCAGGACCTGGGCGCCGGCACATGGACGCGATTCTGGCGGGTGACCTGGCCCCTGTCGCTGCCCGGGGTGTTCTCCGGGGCGGTGCTGGTCTTCATCCCGGTGCTGGGCATGTTCGCGGTACCGGAACTCTTGGGGGGGACCGGCGACATCCTCATCGGCAACCTGATCAAGGAGCAGTTCCTCGACAACCGGGACTGGCCGCTGGGGGCAACCTTGTCCCTGGGACTGACGGCGGCGGTGCTGGCGGTGGCGGGGGTATCGGCCAGGCTGACCCGGGGGCGGGGGGCTGCGGCGTGACAAGAAGCCCCTGGCTGTGGGCCGCAGGCCTCACCACCTACGGCTTCCTCTACGTGCCGCTGGCCGTGGTGGTGCTCTTTTCCTTCAACGATTCGGAATTGAACGCCTCCTGGGTGGGCTTCACCACCCGCTGGTACGGCATCCTGCTGGCCGACGACAACATGCTGCAGGCGGCGGCCAATTCCCTGTTCATCGCCATCGTCGCCAGCACCGTCGCCACCGTGCTGGGCACCATGGCCGGCATCGCCATGCACCGCTGGCGGCCGAAACTGCTGCCCTTCCTGGTGCTGACGCCGGTGGCGATGCCGGAAATCCTGCTCGGGGTCTCGCTGCTGCTCTTCTTCCGCCAGGTGCTGGACCTGACCCTGGGCTTTTTCTCCATTCTCGCCGCCCACATCACCTTTTCCATCGGCTTCGTCGCCATCATCGTTCGCGCCCGCCTGGCGGGGATGGACGAAAGCATCTTCGAGGCCGCCCGGGATCTGGGCGCCACCCCCTGGCGCACCTTCCGCCGGGTGACCCTGCCGCTGATCCTGCCCGGCATCGTCGCCGGCTATCTGATGGCCTTCACCCTCTCCATCGACGATTTCGTCATCACCTTCTTCGTCGCAGGGGTGGGCATGTCGACCCTGCCGCTGCAGATCTACTCGATGATCAAGGTGGCGGTAACGCCGGAGGTCAATGCCGTATCGACCCTGCTCATGGCCCTGACGCTGACCCTCATCGCCCTGGCCTCGCGCTTCGCGCCGGAAACCCTGAAGAGCGGGCAATGAAGGCCCTGGCCGCGCTCCTCCTCGGCTTGTCCGCGCTGGCGGCGGAGGCAGCGGATACCCTCTACCTCTACAACTGGAACAACTACATCTCGGCCGACACGGCAGAGCGCTTCGAGAAGTGGTGCGGCTGCACCCTGAAACAGGATTACTACTCGGACAACGAGGAGATGCTGGCCAAGCTGGAGGCCGGCGCCGCCGGCTACGACCTGCTGGTGCCCACCGGCAACGCCGTCCAG
>SSTA01000138.1 GCA_009469685.1 Azonexaceae bacterium
CTAGGGCAGTTTCTCGCCGCGCCGACAAGTGTTAGCAATGCCCGAGTTCCGCATCGAGTTGGGCGAGCCTTTCGGGGGTCCCCACGTCGACCCAGCGACCGCGGTAGCGCTCGCCGGTCAGGGTTCCGGAGGCGATGGCGGTGTCGAGGAGGGGGCGGAGCTTAAGTACCGATCCGGGCCGCACGTCTTGAAAGAAGGCCGGGGAAAAGATGCCGATCCCCGCGTAGGTGAGGGTTTCGCCACCGCTGGCGAAGCGGACCCGATCTCCGGTCAGGGAAAAATCGCCGCCGGCATGATGGGCGGGGTTGGCCACGAGGACCAGGTGGGCGAGCCGATCGCTCAGGCAATGGGCGCGGCGCACATCCCAATCGCACCAGATATCGCCATTGATGATCAGGAAGGCCTCGTCCCCGAGGAGCGGCAAGGCGTTGGCGATGCCGCCGGCGGTCTCCAGGGCGCCAGGAGGTTCCGGCGAGTAGCGGATGTTCAATCCCCAGGGCCTGCCCTCGCCCAGGGCAGCTTCGATCTGCTGGCCGAGATGGGCGTGATTGATCACGACGTCGCGAAATCCGGCGCTGGCCAGCCGTTCCAGGTGCCAGACGATGAGCGGCTTTCCCCCCGCCTGGAGCAAGGGCTTGGGCGTGTGATCGGTGAGGGGGCGCATGCGCTCCCCGCGTCCGGCGGCAAGGATGAAGGCTTTCATGGGGGAGCGCCGAGGCTGGATTCGGGAATTGGGATCCTGACTACGGGGAACACTGAAGAGGCCATAGGCGCGCTGGCGGATAAGGCCCACCTCGAGCCCGTCATCGCCACTCCTAAAAAGTATACCCGACCGCTTCCTGCTTGCCTTCGAGGGTATCGAGAAGGCTCAGCAGGGGCTTCAAGGCGCCGTAGCGGCCGGCGACCTTGCGTGCGTAACCGAGAAAGCGGGGCAGGTCGGCAATGTAGCGGTCCTTGCCATCCCGGTATTTGAGGCGGCAGAAGATACCCAGAACTTTCAGGTGGCGCTGCAGACCCATCAGTTCGTACTCGCGCCAGAAATCCCCGAAGTCGGCCCGCACCGGCAGACCGGCGGCGCGGGCTTTCTCCCAGTAGCGGACCACCCAATCGATTTCCTGCTCTTCCTCCCAGGAAATGAAGGCGTCGCGGAACAGGGAAACGACGTCATAGGCGATCGGCCCGTATACCGCATCCTGGAAATCCAGGATGCCGGGAACCAGGGATGCTGCGCTCTCGACGACCATCAGGTTGCGGGGCATGAAATCCCGGTGAACGAAGACTTTCGGTTGGGCCAGGGCGGAATCGATGAGGAAACGGAAGGCGAATTCGATCACCGCCTTCTCGTCGTCGCTCAGCGCGTGACCCAGGTGACGACCGACAAACCACTCGGGGAACAGATCCAGTTCCCGACGCAGCAGCGCCTGATCGTAGGGGGGAAGAATCCCGGGCCGCGAGGCGGACTGCCACTGCACGAGGATGTCGAGGACGGGACGCATGAGGGCGTCGGCGAGGGTTGGGTCGGCTTGCAGGGCTTCAAGGTAGCCGATCCGGCCCAGGTCGGTCAGGACAAGGAAACCCTGGTCGAAATCCTGTTCGAGGATGCGGGGAGCCGCCAGGCCGGCATCGGCAAGTAGAGCGGCGACCTTGACGAAGGGGCGGCAGTCCTCCTTGTCGGGCGGCGCGTCCATGAGGATGCGGGTCGCTCCGTCGGGGAATGCGAGACGGAAATAGCGTCGGAAACTGGCGTCGGCGGAAGCCGGGGTGATGATCACCGATTGGCCGGGAAAATGGGTTGCCACCCAGTCATGAACAAGTTGGTCGCGGGACATCTGGCGGGGTTGGGTTCGATGTAAAATGCCCGGATTTTAGCATTCGCGCCGGGGGCTCCTGGCGCTCGAGCCGGTTTTCTCCCCCATCCATGCCAGGATTCGCCCGTCGTCCGCTTGCCGTCTTCGTGGGTTGCCTGTTTGCCGGCACCCAGATCAGCCATGGCGCGGTCGAGACCGCCCGGGCCGCGGCCGCGAGAAGCGGCGATCCGGAACCGATGGCGCCCAGGATGGTGGTCGACTTTCCTGGGGAGCAGGCTGGCGAGGTCAATCTCCGGTTGGAGAAGAAATTCTTCATTCTCGCCGCCAAGAAGGCGCCGCCGGATCCCAAGAGCAAGGGCTATGCTCCCATCCCGGTTCCTGGCCTCAAATTGGATGAGGGGGAGAAAAAACAGGTCAGCGAGGATCGTCCAACCTTCATTACGGCCGACCGGATCGAGGGGCGCACCGACGATTTCACCGAAGCGGAAGGGAACGTCGAACTCCGCAAAGTCGACACCTTGGTGCTGGCCGATAAACTGAACTACTCGTCATTGCGCGACGAGGTCGAGGCGGAGGGAAACGTCCTTTATCGCCAGGGCGAGGACCAGATCAGCGGACCGCACATGCGGATGAAACTTTCCGAGCAGATCGGGTTCTTCGACCAAGCGGAGTACCACTTCCGTC
>SSTA01000016.1 GCA_009469685.1 Azonexaceae bacterium
TGACCATCTTGCGGTGGCCCGCAGTATTGCCATCAACCGCGAGATCGATGCCGCCGCTGAACAATGGCTGATCGGCTGCTTTCGGCGGTGGTTTGACGACGGCGCCGACCCGCACCAGCTGGCCAAGTATCTCCGCTTTCCTTCGTCCAGGCGAAGGGCGGAAGCCGAGCGCAACACATGGTTGCGCGAAGTCGCCGAAGAACTGCCTGCACGCAACCAGGCGGCGACCCTGAAAAATTTGATCGATGAATTCATGGCCATGGATTGGCCGCATTTGCGTTGGGAAAGCGAGCCCCCCGCGGGGATAGGCCTGATCAAGGGTGGCCTGTTCTTCGCTGCAGCGGCTGGAGCCCCGATGACCATTGGTAGGCATCAACTCCGCAAAATCCTTATACGGTAATCAAGTTGGAGAAACAGTTACCGCGCAATTCCGGATGATGGGCGCACCCTAAACGGAGGAGCACACAAAATGCCCACAGTCTTTACTCGCCAAAGTTCCCTTGGAAGCGCCATCGTCGCGGAAACTAGGAACCGCCGAAAGCCGGCTTTCTCGATGAGCAGGCTTCTATCGTTCATGTCGACTCCCGATCTCCCGCTCGACGGTTATGAACGTGAGGTATTCGACACCATCAAAAAGACGACCGATCAGTTCTGCTCCTCTAGCCGATTTCCGGTCCCACTACCGCTGCTCGCCGACCCTTGCGCCGATCCTGATGTGTTGACCCGCGACCTGAGCAAGGGAACCGCCACCGCCGGCGGATATCTTGTTGGTACCGAAGTCTCGCCGGTGGCTCAATTACTTAATCCCTGGTCGGTTGCGGTCAAATCAGGAGCCGTTGTCCTAGCACTGCCTTCCTCTGAGCGGTTTGCTGGGGATATCGTCATTCCAAAAGTCGACAGCGGAATGGCCACATACTGGTTGACCACTGAAGTTGCACCCATTACTCAGAGCGACCCCACCCTCGATAAGCTGGTTCTGTCGCCCAAGACGGGCGGGGCGTTCACCAAATTCTCACGGCTGCTTGCCCGCCAGAGTGACGTCGCCGACGCACTCTTGCAGCGCGAGATGTTGCGCACAATCGGCAAGATGCTCGATACCGCAATTCTCGCGGGCACTGGATTGAATGGGCAGCCCACCGGGATTGCGAACACTTCCGGGGTCAGCACGCCGTCCGGCGCCTTCAATTGGGCTGCCGCGACCACCATGGAGCAGACCGCTGCCGACGCAGGAGGTGATGACACCGGCTTCGGGTTCGTGACGACACCGGCGGTACGCAGGTTGCTGAAACAGCGCACGGTGGATGCTGGCGGCGCAGGGGCGCCGCTCTGGGTATCGGCGCAAGGCGGCGACTCGATGGCGGGCCGGCGTGCCAATGTGACGCCGGTAAGCCCCGCCGCAACTGTCCTGGCCGGCCCGTGGTCCGATGTCGTGGTGCCGCTTTGGGGTACTCCCATGCTGGAAATCAACCCGAGCGATCCTGCGGACTTCAGGGCGGGCATCATTCAGGCTCGCATCTGGTTGAGTTGCAATGTCGGTGTGCAGCATCCGGCCTCCTGGTCCGTCCACAGTGCATTGACCTAACCGAGTAGCAGCCAATGTCCATTCTCATGAAGCCGTACAAGCCAGACATGCGTCCCACGCGGATCGTGGTAACCCGTCCTATCTTCGTTGCTGGCGTCCCGCGCCAGAAAGACGACGAAGCTATCGTCGGGTACCAGGATGCAGTAGGCCTGCAAGCGATGGGACGGGCCACCATCATCGCCCGCGTCGAACAGACCCATTCTGACCCCATCTCTCCAGAAGCGGATTTGGGCGAGGCTCAATGAGCCACCGGCCCGGTAGGTGACGCTACCGGGGGCGATCCTCCGGGCGCTGTTGGCTCCGCAGTTCCACGGATCGACCAACCCGCCGAACGGCGGGTTTCTGCTTTTTCAAGTTAATCTGCCGCACCTCTTATGCGGCAGAAGGCTAACCACTGGCCGGACAAAAGCCCCGGCCGAGCACTCCAGTAAATGATTCCGGACTGCTGATCCTAGGCGCTTTACTTCTCCCATCCGATCCAATAGAATCCGCCCCGTCCCAAGGGGGTCAGACGGTCTTCTAGGTTTGCAAATCCGTGTAGGTCGGTTCGACTCCGGCTCGCGCCTCCAAGGATTCTGCGGGAGTAGCTCAGTTGGTAGAGCGCAACCTTGCCAAGGTTGAGGTCGCGAGTTCGAGACTCGTCTCCCGCTCCAGTTCGAAGGGAAAGCGTCCGTTGCTTTCCCTTTTTCACATCCGGCCAAGGCTATAATCGGCCCGCCGCCCGGGTGGTGAAATCGGTAAACACAGCGGACTTAAAATCCGCCGCCGCAAGGCTTGACGGTTCGAGTCCGTTCCCGGGCACCAA
>SSTA01000139.1 GCA_009469685.1 Azonexaceae bacterium
AAAGGCGAGGGGAGCGAGTCATGAAGTCTCCAATAGGGCGCGGACGAGAGAGGAAGTGCTCGGAGCCGCCGGTGTGTTGAGTAAGTGCTCTGCCAGGATTTCGTATTGGCCCGAGGGGAATACCGCAACTCGCGGGGCTGATTCTCCGAAAGGCGCAAGTTTATCCTGTTCGGACCGAGAGCCTCTCAGCTCGAGTCGAATTGTGGCAACAACGGCCCGCTCCGTCTCGGGAAATCTGCCCGAGATAGCCGCAAAAAAGCGAGGGAAATCCACCGGATTCCCCTCGCTGCGGGATGGATCTCGGACATCCGCCTGTGCTGCGACAGGCGCCGGCCGGGAATCAGTTTTTCTTCTTGGCGGCTGGCTTGGCTTCTGCAACGTCGCCCTTGAAGTCGTTTCCGACCAGAGGTGGGGCATCCACCTGGGGCACGTGACACTGGACGCAGTTGTGACGACGGGCCGACGCCTCGTCCAACTTCTTGCCATCCCGGTCAAGGAAGTGGCTTTGGCCGACTTTGGGAGCCTTCTTCTTCTTATACACATCGGCACCATGGCAGGAAAGGCACTGATTTTCTTCCAGGCTGATCTCGTCGAAATTCTCCACCGCATGAGGAATCACCGGTGGCTGATCCTTGAAGGTGCGGGCTACCTTCTGCTGCCCACCCGGTTTGCCGCCTAGGTAGTTCTTGGCGTCCGGGGCCTGGTCGGGGGCCGCAACGTCGGCACCGCGCATGGCCTTGAGGGCCTCATCGGCGAACGCCTGCGGAGCGAGTGTCCAGCAGGCGGCGCTCGCCAGGATGGCAAAAGTCGTCTTCAATGTTAGTTTCATGATGGGCGCTCCTCCTTAAAAATTTTCAGGTCACTTGGCGGAAGTCGGCAAATCTGCGGAGGCCGCGGGCAATGCCGTTACCGGATGGGCGTAACGCGAGCCGAAGCGAAAGACGTCTTTGGAACAGACGTCGATACAGCGGCCGCAGTTGGTGCAATTGGGGGCCAGGATAACCGGGGTGCCGCTTCCTTTGAGGGCGGGTCGGATGACCTGGGGTTCTGGGCAAATATCGAAGCAATCCATGCAGTCGTTGCACGCGGCGCGTTTGTGAGCGCTCACCCGCAAGGGGCTCCAGCGGCCCAGGAGACTGTAGAAGGCGCCTACCGGACATAGGTGCCCGCACCAGCCCCGGCTCATGACGAAAAGGTCGAAGAGAAAGACGGCAAGGACGAGGGTCCAGGCGGCGCCGAGGCCGAACACGAGTCCCCGGTGCAGCATGGAGACGGGATTGATCAGTTCCCAGAGGACGACACCGGTCAGGGCGGAGCCGACCAGGGTCATGGCCAGCAGCCAATAACGGGTGTGCCGGGAGAGGTGGATGCTGCCCTTGAGGCCGAGGCGCTGCCGAAGCCAGGCGGCGGCGTCGGTGACCAGATTGACCGGGCAGACCCAACTGCAATAGACGCGACCACCGACCAGCAGATACAGTGCGACGACGATGGCGACGCCGATCAGCCCAAGCTTTTCCGGAACGTGCCCGGTGGCCAGGGATTGCAGGACGACGTAGGGGTCGGCCAGCGGTAGCGCGCCGAGAGTCAGGCTGAAGCTGAGATTGCCCTTGACGATCCACAGCCCGGCCAGGGGGCCGGCAAGGAAGAGCGCGAGGAGACCCAACTGGGTGAAGCGGCGCAGGATCAGCCACTTGTGGGCAGCCCACCAGCCCTTGGTGGCGATGGCTTCCGCACCAGTACGGCGGGGGACGGCCGGACTCATTTGCCACCTCCGAGTCCAGGGGGAGAGCTGGGCACCGGGCCGGCGACACTGCCCGGCATCCCGGGGGGTGCCGAAGGAACCGCGACGCCTCCGCTGGCCGGATCGTCATGATTGGGCAGGGTGACGCCCTCGGGAAGGCGGTCCGGCAGGTCCACCATGCTATTTTCGTCGATCAGGGCATGGCCGGCTTTCTGCTTTTCCTCCCAGCCCAGCCGGTAGTGCTCTCCCAAGGCGCCCTTGGCCAGTTTTGCAGGTAGCACGCGGATGGCGGCTTCCTGGAGGACGCAGGACTTTTCGCACTTGCCGCAGCCCGTACAGTGTTCCGAATGTACCGTGGGCAGGAACATGGTGTGGCGCCCGGTGCGGGTATTGGGCACCAGTTCCAGGGTGATCGCCTTGTCTATGACGGGGCACACCCGGTAGCAGACGTCGCAACGCAGCCCCAGGAAATTGAGGCAGGTTTCATGGTCGATGAGGACGGCAAGTCCCATCTTCGCCTTATTGATGTCGGTGAGTCCGTGGTTCAGGGCACCCGTGGGGCAAGCCTTGACACAAGGAATGTCCTCGCACATTTCGCACGGGCCCTGGCGAGCGGTGAAATAAGGCGTTCCCGTGGCAACCGGTGTTTCGGGCTTGGCTAGGCTGAGGATCTTGTAGGGGCAGTCACGGACGCACATTCCGCACCGGATGCACGCGCCGAGGAAGTCTTCCTCCGGCCCGGCGCCGGGGGGGCGCAGGGCGAGCGCCGGCAACGCCTTGGACTGCTTGGCGTAGAGCCCCAGCCCCAGACCGAGCATGCCCACGCCGCATGCCATCTTGGCGCTGTCGGCGAGAAATTGTCGGCGGGCGGCGGAAGAGGAAGGGGCCATGGTCGTCGGCCGGCGGGTGGGGCCAGGGCCCCACCCTTGCTCGGCACTCCCTGATTGCCTTATTCCGTTCTACGCTTGCCTCAGGCCTTGACCACCTTGCACGCGCACTTTTTGAAATCGGTCTCTTTCGAGATTGGGCAAGTGGCGTCCAGGGTCAGCTTGTTGACCAGGCGGCTTTCGTCGAAGAAGGGGATGAAGACCAGTCCCACTGGGGGTTTGTTGCGGCCCTTGGTCTCCACGCGCAGCTGGATTTCGCCACGGCGGGTCGCCACTTTGACGACATCGTTGCGGGCGAGCCCCCGTTTCTTGGCGTCTTCCGGATTCATGTAGACCACGGCGTCGGGTACCGCCTTGTAGAGTTCGGGAACGCGCCGCGTCATAGAGCCTGTGTGCCAGTGCTCCAGCACGCGGCCGGTGCACAGCCAGAGGTCGTAGTCGCTGTCCGGCATTTCTGCCGCCGGCTGATAGGGCAGGGCGAAAACCACTGCCTTCCCATCCGGATGACCGTAGAAGCGTACGCCTTCGCCCTTGGGCACGTAGGAATCGTAGCCTTCGCGGAAGCGCCACAGGGTTTCCTTGCCGTCTACCACTGGCCAGCGCAGACCCCGTGCCCTGTGATAGACCTCGAAGGGGGCCAGGTCGTGAGCCTTGCCGCGGCCAAAAGCGGCGTATTCCTCGAATAGACCCTTCTGCAGGTAATAGCCCACCGCTTGGGATTCGTCGTTCATGTAGCCCTTGATGCCGTGCTCGTTGGTCGTCTTCACGTCCTCCAGACCAAACTTGTTGACCTGGCCATTGGCGTAGAGGACATCGTAGAGGGTCTTTCCCTTGTATTCCGGCGCCTTGTCGAGGAGTTCGGCAGGCCAGACGTCTTCCATCTTGAAGCGCTTGGAAAATTCCACGTACTGCCAGAGATCGGACTTGCACTCGCCCGGTGCCTTCACCTGCTGGCGCCAGAACTGGCCCCGGCGCTCGGCGTTGCCGTAGGCGCCCTCTTTCTCCATCCACATGGCAGAAGGCAGGATGAGGTCGGCGGACATGGCGGACACCGTCGGATAGACGTCGGAATGGACCACGAAGGCCTTCGGGTTGCGCCAGCCGGGATAGACCTCCTCATTGACATTGGGCCCGGCCTGCATGTTGTTGGTGGTGGTAGACCAGAAGAAGCCCACCTTGCCGTCCTTCAAGGCCCGGGACTGGGCCACGGCGTGCAGCCCGATCCAGTCGGGAATGGTGCCGGCGGGGAGCTTCCAGAGCTTTTCGGAGACTTCCCGGTGCTTCGGGTTCATCACCACCATGTCGGCCGGCAGGCGGTGGGCGAAGGTGCCGACCTCGCGGGCGGTGCCGCAGGCCGAGGGCTGGCCGGTGAGGGAGAAGGGGCCGTTGCCGGGTTCGGAAATCTTGCCCACCAGGAGGTGGACGTTGTAGATCATATTGTTCACCCAGGTGCCCCGGGTGTGCTGGTTGAACCCCATGGTCCAGTAGGAGCAGACCTTGGTCTTGGGATCGGCATAGGCCTTGGCCAGGGCTTCCAGATTTTCCTTGGGAACGCCGGAGATCTCGTGGGCCTTGTCCAGGGTGTACTCGGAAACGAAGGCCTTGAATTCGTCGAAGGTCATCGGCGACGAGTTGTTCGGGTTGCCCTTGGGTTTGCCGTCCTCGCCGGGATAGCCGTTGTTCATGGCCACCTTTTCCAGCGGGTGGTTCGGCCGTAGGCCATAGCCGATGTCGGTGACGCCCTTGGCGAACTTGACGTGCTTGTCCACGAACGCCTGGTTCACTGCACCGCTCTGGATGATGTGATTGCAGACGTAATTGAGGATGGCGAGGTCCGACTGGGGATTGAAGATCAGAGTATTGTCGGCGAGCTCGCAGGAGCGGTGGCCGAAGGTGGACAGGACGTGGATCTTGACGTGTTTGGCGGTGAGGCGACGGTCGGTGATGCGCGACCACAGGATGGGGTGCATCTCGGCCATGTTGGAGCCCCAGAGCACGAAGGCGTCGGCATGTTCCATGTCGTCGTAGCAGCCCATGGGTTCGTCGATGCCGAAGGTGCGCATGAAGCCGGCGACGGCGGAGGCCATGCAGTGGCGGGCATTGGGATCGATGTTGTTGGAACGGAAGCCGGC
>SSTA01000140.1 GCA_009469685.1 Azonexaceae bacterium
CACCAAGGCCTTCGACAATATGACCTCCATGGCCAAGCAACTCTCCGACATCGCCGAAGCCAACATGCAGGTTGCCACCAAGGCCACCAAGACCAGCGCAACGGCTGCCGCCGCGAAGAAGGGCAAGTAAGCCTCAGCCTCCGGGCGCGACAGGAAACCCGGCTGCGGCCGGGTTTCTCGCGTTTACGCGGGCGGGTCGCGCCAGCGCCAAGTGATCCCGCGCCTCTCCACCTCGACGCGAATGTCCTCCATGGCGCGATCGACCAGCGCCGGATCGCCCTCCACCCCCAATTCCAGATGGCGACGCTCGACACCCTGAATCGAAGGCAGCGAGAAGAGCCTCAGCGTCGGGTATTGGGCGACGATACGTTCCATCAAATCGAGTAGCGCGCTCTCGTAGGCCGTCGGGCCGGTCAGCAGGAAGGCCTTGTCCACCTTGGCCGCCGCCGGCTGGAACAGATCCTTGTAGAAGCTGTCGAGTACCCACTCGATCATGGGGTGGGCCATCTGCGGAAAGCCGGGAACGAAATAGTGCTCCCGGGCCATGAAGCCGGGGATACGGTTGAAGGGGTTGGGGATGATCCCGGCCCCGGCCGGAAAGGTGACGAGTTGCAGGCGCTGCGGGGTCATGTCGTCACCGAAGCGGATCTTGGCCTCTTCGACTCCTTCCGGATGGATTTCCAGACCGACGCCGAGGGCCGCCGCCGCGGCCTGGCGCGTGTGGTCATCCGGCGTATTGCCGATGCCGCCGCAGGAAAAGACCACGTCCCCGGAGGCAAGAGTCCGCCTGAAGGTTTCTGCCAGGCGCTGGCGCTCGTCGCCCAGGTATTCCACCCAGGAAAGACGCAACCCGCGCTCGCCCAACATCGCCGCAATGCGCTCGAAATGCTTATCCTGGCGTTTGCCGGAGAGGATTTCGTCACCGATGATCACGGCGCCGAAAACGCGTTGCTCGCTCATATCCGTTCTCCCTTTACGCTGACGATGGCCCCGCCGCGGGAGCGGCGCAGGGCTTCCAATCCCATGTGCACGAAGGCCAATGCCGCCAGGGCCGGCACGAAGAGGCCGATGACCGGCACGTGGGCGAGCAAGGCCATGGTCAGGCCAAGCATGAACAGGGGTTGCCGATAATCCCGGCGCAGAGCCGTCCATTCCGCAGGGGTGGCGTGCATCGAGAGGGCGTCGTAGGCAAAGGTGCGACGGTTGAACCAGGCCATGAGCAACAGGGGCAGGACGATGGAAAGTCCTGGCACGAGCCACAGCGGCAGAGTCAGCAGCCAGCCGAGGACGAACAGGACCGAAGCGAGGACGCTATTGACGGTTGCCGCGACGAAGCTGTCCTTGCCCATGGCCGCCACATCCCGATACTCGCCATTGGCCAGATGTTTGAGCAACAACGGCAGGATGAGGACGGCAGCAAGCAGCGACGCCGTCAGATAGGCGCAGGCGAAGATGGCCATCCACCCCCCGAGATAGGCCAGGATGTGGGCGAGCCAGGCGACTCCCCAGGCGACCAGCAGGGTCATGGGCGGATGGCCGAGGAGCCAATCGACGAACACGCCCAGCCCCCAGAAAGCGAGGGCGATCCAGAGCACCAGCGAGAAGGCGGCGGGGGCCAGGATCAAGCCCCAAATCTTGCGGTCGCGCAGGCTGGCGAGGGTACGCATCAGTGCCAAGACCAGGCTATCCATACTGAATTCCTTCCCATTGCTTTTGCAGTCGTTTGACGGAGACCGGTATCGGGGTGCGCAGTTCCTGAGCGTAGAGGCTCACCCGTAGTTCCTCCAACAACCAGCGGAATTGCTCGATCTGGGGATCTACCGTGCCCTGCTTCGCCAGCTGGACCGCCCGCCGCTCGAAGGCGATCCACAGGGGTCCAAATTCTGCCATCGCCTGGGCGTCCCGCGCTGGATTGGCCCTGAGCTTGTCGAGGCGCACCTGGACGGCCTTCAGATAGCGCGGATAGTGCTGCAAGCGTTCGAAGGGGGTGTCCATCACGAAATTTCTACCCATCAGTCGTTTCACCTGGGCCTCGATGTCGGCCAGTGCCGCCCCGTGGGCCTTGAACGCCGGCAATTTCTTGCCCACGGCCTGCCATTCGGTCAGTACTGTCCCCACCAGGCGAGCGATCTCCTGCAGGATCAGACCCAGGCGGGCCTTGGCCTCGAGGCAGCGGGCCTTGAACGCGGCTGGGCCAGTGGGAAGCGGTTCGGCGAGACAGGCGCGCTCGAAGGTCAGCTCGACGAGCTGGCGTTTCAGATCCTCCGCGCTGCCCAGGGCCATGTACTGCATGGCCATTTGGGTGAGACCGGGAACGTTCTTGTCGAAATACTTCACCTGGTCTTTGAACTGGAGCATGAACAGGCGGCGCAAGCCGGCGCGGTGGACCTTTTCCGCTTCCTCCTGGGCGTCGAAAACCTTGAGGCTCACCGTCTCGCCTTCGTCGGAGAGGGCCGGGTAGCCCAGCACCTTCTGGCCCGCCACCGGCACTTCCATCAGTTCCGGGAGTTCGCCAAAGGTCCAGTCGGTGAGGTTGGCATATTGCGATGGCGTCTCGTGGAGTTCGGCGAATTCCTGCTTCGCCTCCCGCCCCCACTCGGCCCGCAGCTGCACCAGGCTGCGCCCCATGTCGAGCTGGCAGCCATGCTCGTCGATGAGCTTGTAGTTCATCGCGAAGTGGTCGGGCAGGGCGTCAGGTCGGAAGGCGTCCGGCGTCACTGCCCAGCCCCGGGCGTTCAGCCCGCGGGCTTCCAGGATGTAGTCGATCAACGGCCCGATCATGCCCTGGCCCATCTTCTTCTCGTCGCTGCCGACAGCGGCGATGAATTCCTCGACGAATTCCGGCACCGGCACCAGCTTGGCGCGAATCTTCTGGGGCAGGGTCTTGATGAGTTGAACGAGCTTTTCCTTCAACAGCCCCGGCACCAGCCATTCCATCCGCGCCGCCGGAATCTGGTTAAGTTGGGCCAGGGGCAGGGTGAGGGTGACGCCGTCCCGGGGCGACCCCGGCTCGAAGTGGTAGGTGAGCCCGTACTCCGCACCGCCCACCCGCAGGTGGTGGGGGAAGGCCTCCGTCGTCACCCCGGCGGCGGAGTGGCGCATGAGGTCATCCTTGGCCAGGAAGAGGAGTTTGGGGTTGTCCCGCTCGGCTTCCTTCCGCCAGTGGTCGAAGGCGGCACCGTTGTGGATCCCTTCCGGGATCAGGTGGTCGTAGAAGGCGTAGATCAGTTCGTCGTCCACCAGCACGTCCTGGCGGCGCTGCTTGTGTTCCAGGTGCTCGATCTCGCGGATGAGCTTCTGGTTGTGCTGGAAGAAGGGCCAGCGTTTGGCAAAACCGTCGTCGATCTCTTCGCCGACGAGGCCCTGGCGGATGAAGATTTCCCGCCCCTCGGCCGGGGCCAGAGGGCCGTAGTGGATGCGTCGCTTGGGGTTGATGACCACACCGTAGAGGGTGGTGCGCTCCCAGCCGGAGACCTGAATCGACTTCTTTTCCCAGTGGGGGTCGAAATAGCTGCGCTTGATCAGGTGAGCGCCCACTTTCTCCAGCCAGTCCGGCTCGATGCGGGCGACGCAGCGGCCGAAGAGCTTGGTGGTCTCGGTGATCTCGGCGGCCATGATCCACTTGCCGGCCTTCTTGGTGAGGGGCGACGAGGGGTGGATGAGGTAGCGTATGCCCCGCGCCCCCAAGTAATAGCCCGATTCGTCGGACTTGCAGCCGATGTTGCCGAGCAAGCCGGTGAGCAGGGCCTGATGGATGCCTTCATAGGTTCCGGGCAGTTGGTTCTCCTTCCAGCCCAGCTCGGTGACCATGGCATGCAGCTGGGTATGCACCTCCCGCCACTCACGCAGGCGCAAGTAGGAGAGGAAATGGGCGTGGCAGTTCTCCACCAGCTGCTTGTTCGACTTCTTGTGCTCGACAGCCTGCTGGAACCACAGCCAGAGCTTCCACCAGGCGAGGAATTCGGATTTCTCGTCGGCGAATTGCTTATGCTTCTCGTCGGCCGCCTGCTGGCGGTCCTGGGGTCGCTCGCGGGGGTCCTGCACCGAGAGGCCGGCGGCGATGACCAGCACTTCCTTGAGGCAGCCGAGATCCCGGGCCGCCACCAGCATGCGGCCGATGCGGGGGTCCAGGGGCAGCTTGGCCAGGGCCTGGCCGACGGAGGTCAGGGCATTGGCGTCGTCCACCGCCCCCAGTTCCTGCAGCAAGGCATAGCCGTCGGCGATGGCCTTGGGCGGCGGCGGCTCGATGAAGGGGAAGCTCTCGACATCGGTAAGCTTCAGGGACTTCATACGCAGGATGACGCCGGCCAGGCTCGATCTCAGGATTTCCGGATCGGTGAAGGGCGGCCGGGCGTTGAAGTCGGCCTCGTCGTAGAGGCGGATGCACACCCCCGCCGCCACCCGGCCGCAGCGCCCGGCCCGCTGCCGGGCCGCCGCCTGGGACACCTTCTCCACCTGCAGCTGTTCGACCTTGTTGCGGTAGGAGTAGCGCTTGACCCGGGCCAGGCCGGTATCGACCACGTAGCGGATGCCGGGCACGGTGAGCGAGGTCTCGGCGACATTGGTGGCCAGCACGATGCGCCGGCCGCCGCCGGGCTTGAAGATGCGATCCTGCTCCTGGGCCGAGAGGCGGGAGAAGAGGGGCAAAATCTCGGCGTGGGCCGGATGGCGCTTCCGGAGCGCCTCGGCG
>SSTA01000017.1 GCA_009469685.1 Azonexaceae bacterium
ACGGCCGCTGGTGGCAGACCGTGCAGCGATCCCCGAACTGGCGATGCGCCCGCGACAATGGCGCGGGATCGAGCAATCCGCTGAGCGTCACCGGCAGGCGCGCCTGCCAGGTTTCGAACGCCGGCCAGAACAGGGTCAGCAACGCCGCGAGGAACGGCAGCAGCAGGACCGCGGCGAGCGTGAGTCCGGCGCGCCGGCTGCCGCGCCTGGGATCGCGGCGGCTCATGGTCTCACCAGAACACCAGCATGGTCGCGACGTGGGCCGCGAGCAGCGTGACGAAGGCCACCGCGACCGGGCCATGCACGATCCGCCAGACCCGCATCCGCGCATACAGCCGCGACTCCTCCGCCATGCGGGTCAGCAAATGCTGCTTCTTCAGCAGCAGCCCATACAGTTCGCGCGCTTGCGTCGCATGGTCGTCCGCTTCCAGCCGCCTGACGAAATCCTGCACGGTTTCCAGCGCCCGCGCGTTGCGAAACCTTGGCGGCGCGCCCAGCGCCTGGCGCCACATCCCGGCCGCCAGCGGATCGTCGCCAAGCGACTGCGTGACCACCGCCGACAAATCCGCCGGCAGGCCTGCCTTGCCGGCGTGCAGCGCCCGATCGACCTCCGCGATGCGCGCCCAGCGCTCATCGGCGGCCAGCGACGGGGAATTGCCCGACAGCAGGGCGGGATAGCGCAGATAGGCCAGCGCCCCCCACACGCCGCTGGCCACCATCAGCAGGAGCAGCAGATACACAAGCGTGTGCAGGTTCCATGCAAAGTGGAATCCGGAATGCAGCGACGCGGTGACCAGCAACGCGCCGCCGAAATAGGCATGCGCCGAGAGCCAGCCGAACAGGGTGCCGCCCTGGCGCCACCCCAGTCGGCGGCCCGGCTGGCGGCGTTCCACGCGGCGTCGCTCGTCGTCCATGCCGGACGCCAGGCCGCGCGCGGCGACATGGCGCCGGCGGTCCGCCCGCCGCCTATCCTCGACGCGCGGCGGACGCCGCTTGCGGATGCCGTACCAGATCTGGGTCAGCGCCAGGCCGGCCGACACGATGCCCAGCAGGTAGCCCAGCGGCGTGCCGCCGTACGCCAGGCCGTATCGCGCGGGCACCACCCAGGCCAGCAACAGCATCGCGCCGACCAGGCCGGCGGCGAGCTTGAAATAGCGCATGCCGCGATAGGTCAGGAAGGTCTCGCGGCCCAGTCCGCTCACCGTTCGTCTCCGGCCAGGGCGTGGAACTCTTCCGGCGTCACGCGGCGCGCGGCGCCCGTGGGACATTCGCGGACGCAGGCCGCCTCGCCGACGATGCCGCGGCACATGTCGCACTTGACCGCCTTCATGCCGCCCCCGGTCGGTTCCAGGGCCGGCGTCCTGCCAAGGATGATGTCGAACACCGAGGCGCGGCGGTGGCGTCCCGGCACGGCGAGCTGGATCACGCCGTAGGGGCAGTGGCTCTGGCAGTTGCCGCAGCCGATGCAGCTGTCGGCGATGAAGATCTCGCCCTGGGGCGAGCGGCGGATCGCGTCGGGCGGGCAATCCTTCATGCAGTGGGGATGCTCGCAGTGGCGGCAGGAGGTCGGCACGTGGATGTTGCCGAAGGTTTGTCCGGCGCGTCGGTCGAGGCGCGAGGTGCCGTCATGCACCGCCGCGCAGGCGCGCTCGCAGTTGTCGCAGCGGATGCAGCGCTGCTGGTCGATCAGCATCATGTCGGTGGCCTCGCCGCCGCCGCGGGCGACGAGGAACTCGACCAGCTTGCCATTGCGGCTGTCGGCGCCCGCCGAGGCGCTGCGCAGGGCTTCGAGATAGCGGCGCGCGATGTCCCGGCGGGCATCCGGATTGTTCGCCATGACCGCATGGAAATGGCTGGCCGCGAGCAGCACCGCCTCGGTCGGCGCCGCCGCGCGCACCGTCGCCGAGCGCGCCTGGCCGCTGACCAGCGCCATTTCGCCGACATAATTGCCGGCCGCGACGTAGGCGACCACCACGTCCCTGCCGTCGACCTGGCGCGAAATCGTCACCGACCCGCGGCGGATCAGGTAGAGGCCGTCGGCCGCGTCGCCCTCGCGGAACAACAGCTCGCCGGCGGCGTAGCGGCATTCGCGCGCGCCATCGACCAGCAGATCGATCTGCGCCTCCGGCAAGGCGGTGCCGAAGCAGTTCGCCAGCGCCCGGCGCAAGGCCACCGCATCCACCCGGCGCTGCACCTCGGGCGCGCCGTCGAGCAGCTTGAGCATGGCCCGCTGCGGCGTTTCGACCAGCACGCAGCCGCTGCCCGCGATCGCGGTGCCGGAGCGGCGCCGGCCCGACAGCAGGCCGAGCTCGCCGAAGCACCCGCCGGCGGACAGCGGCACCCGCGTGCGATTGCCATCCGCATACTCGACATGGATGTCGACCTCCCCATCCATGATGGAAAAGAAGCTGTTGCCGAAATCGTTGCGGCGGAACAGGACTTCGCCGGGAGACGGCAGGCGGATCTCGCTGTCGCGCAGCAGGTCGCGCAACTGGAGGTGGTTGAGCGACTCGAACATCGGCTGGCGGGCGCGCAGCCGTTCCACCGCGGCCGTCACCGAATCCACTCCGGGGATCGCCGCCAGCTTCCGCCAAAGCAGATCCTCGTCGGCCGGCGCCACCGGCGCCCCGCGGATATGTTCGATGACTTCATAACCCTGGTTCAGCGCCTGCTTGATCAGCGGATTGCCGGCCAGCGCGCCGATGATGTACAGCCCCGGAATCTCCGATTCGAAGTGCGCGGAAAGCCTGGGCAGGGTGCCGGATGGCGCGCCGGGCAAGTGGATGCCGAGCATTTCGAGCGTCCGCCGCGCCGGCAGGTTGCCGATGCGGGCGATCACGCGGCGGCAGGCGAGGCGAAGCTCGCCCTGCGCGGACGACAGGACGACCGTCAGGCCGCCGCCCGCCGCCTGCTCGACGGCCGTCACCCGCGACCGCGTCAGCGCCTCCAGTCCCTCCACCGACAGCGCCTCGCGCAGGCGGCGCAGGTTGGCGTCGCCGCAATTGATGAATTCGTCATGGGGGTTGACCAGCACCACGCGGTTGTGGGGCGCCAGCGCCAGCGCGTTCTCCACCGCGCTGTCGCCGCCGCCGACGACGACGATGGTCTCGCCGGCGAATTCGGCCGGATCGTCGAGCTGGTACCGCACCCCGGGCAGGTCGTCGCCCGGAACGTCGAGCCGGCGGATCGCCCCCTGGCGCCCGATGGCGACCACCACCCGCTCCGCCGGCAGGGTCTCGCCACCAGCCAAGGCGACGCGGAAGTCGCCGAGTTGGCCGCTGACCTGGCTCACCTTGGCGCCGGTGCGCAGCGTGGCTCCGCTGGCGGCAAGCTCCTCGCGCCAGCGCTGGAGCACGGCTTCCCGGGTGTCGGCGGCGAAGCCGATGCTGCTGCGCAGCGGCAGCGCGGCCGGCTCGGCCATCACCAGCTTGCCCTTGGGATAGCGGCGCTGGGTGTCGGCGATCTCCGCGCCGGCCTCGAGCAGCAGGTGCGGCATGCCGACCCGTGCCGCGCGCGCGGCGGCGGCGAGCCCGGCCGGCCCGGCGCCGATGATCACCAGCGGCGGTGGCTCAGCCATGGCGCGTGATCCTCGCCCGGCGCGATGATGGCGTCCACCCGCCCGCCAACGCGGGCGAGCACGCCATGCGCATCATCCGGATTGGCCCGCGGCCCGCGATGCCCGCGGGATGGCGCTGCCCGCGACGGTCTATTTGACCGACATCAGGTAGGCCAGATAGTGGCCTTTTTCCGCCGGGTCGCAGTCGCGGTTGTAGATTTCCTGGCAATGCTTGGAGAAGTTCGACTCGACCTTGTCCACGTTGGTGAATCGATCCGAGTTGGCCACCGGCGCCAGCGGCTTGATCACCTTCTTCGATGCCTTGTGCTTGCCGATCTGTTTCGGATCCTCGGTGTGGCACGCCGCGCAGGCCGGTGCTTCCTCGCCCTCCCAGTTGCGCGACTTCATGAAGAGCTGCTTGCCGGTATCGGCGGAGAACTCCGAAACCTTGATCTGCGCCCGCTTGGCCTTGTCCGCGTAGGGCTTGTCCTGCGCGGCGTACTGTTCCATCAGCTTGGTCATCACGCTCTTTTGCTTGTCGGAAAGGCCTTCGGCCTGGACAGACAGCGCGAGCGCGGCACCGACGAAAAACAAGGTCGCTTTCTTCATGATTTCTCCTCTGTTAGGTATTGTGGTGAATCCGTATCGATTGCCGGAACCGGCTGCACGCCGCCCCCGCGGAGTGCTCCCCCGGGGCAACCGCGATCTCCCGCCTCCCGCGACCCGGCAACAGCCGGCGATCTGACCACGAAACCATTTTAGTTGTCAATCGACGTGCCTGTAGTGAAACGTCGCGGAACGCCGTCCCGCCAGGGCTGACTTTCAGCCCGCCGCCTGGGTCATCGTCGCCGCCAGCGCACCCAGCCGGCGCACGCCGTCCTCGAACCTTTCGCTCCAGGGCTGGCCGCAAGCCAGGCGCAGGCAGTTCCGGTACTGCCCGCTGGCGGAAAACATCTCGCCGGGGACGAAGGCGATGCCTTCGCGCGCGGCGCGCGCGTGCAGCGCGGCGCAGTCCGTCCCCGCCGGCAGTTCCAGCCAGAGCACGAAGCCG
>SSTA01000141.1 GCA_009469685.1 Azonexaceae bacterium
ATGGTCATGCCGGGGGACAACATTGCCATGACGGTGAAGCTGATCGCCCCCATCGCCATGGAAGAAGGTCTGCGCTTCGCCATCCGTGAAGGCGGTCGTACCGTCGGCGCCGGCGTCGTCGCGAAAATCGTCGAGTAATCGTTCTTTGTGAAACCCGGGGTGGAGGCGACTCTACCCCTTGCTCTTTGGAAAACGCCATGCAAAACCAGAAGATCCGCATCCGCCTCAAAGCCTTCGACTATCGCCTGATCGACCAGTCCGCCCAGGAAATCGTCGAAACCGCCAAGCGTACCGGCGCCGTCGTCCGTGGCCCCGTGCCTCTGCCGACCCGCAAGCAGCGGTTTGACATTCTGCGTTCGCCGCACGTCAACAAGAGTTCGCGCGATCAATTCGAAATTCGCACCCACCTGCGTCTGATGGACATCGTCGATCCCACCGACAAGACCGTGGATGCGCTCATGAAACTCGACCTTCCCGCGGGCGTGGACGTCGAGATCAAGTTGCAGTAATTCAGCTTTTGCGGATATAATCCGAAGCTTTTCGGGGGTGGCCGGCGACGGTCGCCCATTTGTTGTCACACATCGGCCGGCCAATCGCAGCCGGCGATGAGGAGAATAACCATGAGTCTAGGCCTTGTCGGTCGCAAGGTCGGCATGACTCGCATTTTCGCCGAGGATGGCGCATCCATCCCGGTGACTGTGCTTGACGTGTCGAACAACCGCGTGACCCAAGTCAAAACGCCGGAAACCGATGGCTATGCGGCCATTCAGGTAACTTTCGGCAAGCGCCGTGCCTCCCGCGTCACTAAGCCTGAAGCCGGTCATCTGGCCAAGGCGGGGGTGGAATCGGGGCACGTCCTCAAGGAATTCCGCGTCGAAGCCGACCAACTCGCCAGCTTCAAGGCGGGCGATCAGGTCGCCGTCACCATCTTCGCCGAAGGGCAGAAGGTCGATGTGACCGGCACTTCCATCGGTAAGGGCTTCCAGGGCGGCATCAGGCGCCATAATTTCAGCTCGAATCGCGCCTCCCACGGCAACTCGGTCTCCCACAACGCTCCGGGCTCCATCGGTATGGCCCAGGATCCGGGTCGCGTCTTCCCCGGCAAGCGCATGGCCGGCCATCTGGGCGCGGTCCAGAGCACCATGCAGAGCCTGACGGTGGTTCGCGTCGATGCCGAGCGTCAGCTGCTCCTCGTTCGCGGTGCGGTTCCCGGCTCCAAGGGTTCCGACGTCGTCGTGCGTCCGGCAGTCAAGGCTTAAGGGGGCGACATGGAACTCAAGGTAATCAACGATCAAGGTCAGGAAGCGGCCAAGTTGCAGGCTTCCGACGTGCTGTTCGGTCGCGAATTCAACGAGGCCCTGGTCCATCAGGTGGTCACCGCCTACCAGGCCAATGCCCGGGCGGGTAATCGCCAGCAGAAGGACCGTTCGGAAGTTCGTCACACCACCACCAAGCCGTGGCGCCAAAAGGGTACCGGTCGTGCCCGTGCCGGCAGCAATGGCAGCCCGCTCTGGCGCGGAGGCGGTCGCATCTTCCCGAATTCCCCGGAAGAGAATTTCAGCCAGAAGGTCAATAAGAAGATGTTCCGGGCCGGTATGGCCGCCATCCTCTCCGAGTTGAACCGCCAGGAGCGTCTGGTGATCGTCGATGCGCTGTCCGTCGATGCGCCCAAGACCAAGCTCTTCGCCGAAAAGCTCAAGAACATGGGGCTCGATCAGAATCTGCTGGTGATCACCGGCGATCTGACCGAAAACCTCTATCTGTCGTCCCGCAACCTGCCCAACGTCCTGGTTCTCGAGGCTCAGGAGGCCGACCCGGTTTCCCTGGTCCGCTTCCCCAAGGTGCTGGTGACCAAGGATGCCGTCGCCAAGTTCGAGGAGATGTGGGTATGAGCGCCAATCTGAATCAGGAACGCCTGCTGCAGGTGTTGTTGGCCCCGCAGATTTCCGAAAAGGCCACTTTTGTCGCCGACAAGAACGAGCAAGTGATTTTCCGTGTGGCAACCGATGCTACCAAGCCGGAAATCAAGGCTGCCGTCGAGTTGTTGTTCAAGGTCCAGGTCGAATCGGTCCAGGTCGCCAACGTCAAGGGCAAGGTCAAGCGCTTCAAGGGTACCACCGGCCGCCGCAAGGGCTGGAAGAAGGCCTTTGTCAGCCTCAAGCCGGGCCAGGAAATCAATTTCGTCGAGGGGGGTAACGCGTAATGGCTCTCGTCAAAGTCAAGCCCACATCCCCGGGTCGCCGCGCCGTCGTCCAGGTCGTCAATCCCGACCTGCACAAGGGCAAACCCTTCGCTGGCCTGATCGAGTCCCAGTCCAAGAAGGCGGGTCGCAACCACAACGGCCATGTGACCGTGCGTCACCAGGGCGGTGGTCACAAGCAGGCCTACCGCATGGTCGATTTCAAGCGGGCCAAGGATGGTATCCCCGGTAAGATCGAGCGTCTGGAATACGATCCCAACCGCACCGCCAACATCGCGCTGGTCTGCTACGCCGATGGCGAGCGCCGCTACATCATCGCCAACAAGGGCATGGTGGTCGGACAGCAGGTCATCTCCGGATCCGAAGCGCCGATCAAGCCGGGCAACGCCCTGCCGATCCGCAACATTCCGGTCGGTACCACCATTTGCTGCGTCGAGATGCTGCCGGGCAAGGGTGCCCAGATCGCACGTTCGGCCGGTACTTCGGTCCAGCTCCTGGCTCGCGAAGGTACGTATGCCCAAATCCGCATGCGCTCCGGCGAAGTCCGCCGGGTTCACGTCGAATGCCGCGCCACCATCGGTGAGGTCGGCAACGAAGAGAACAACCTGCGCAAGATCGGCAAGGCTGGTGCCCAGCGTTGGCGCGGCATCCGCCCGACCGTTCGTGGCGTGGCCATGAACCCGATCGACCACCCGCACGGCGGCGGCGAAGGCCGTACCGGCGAAGGTCGCGTGCCGGTCAACCCGTGGGGCCAGCCCACCAAGGGCTACCGTACCCGCAAGAACAAGCGCACGAACAGCATGATCGTTCAGCGCCGTCATAAGCGTTAAGGGGTAGGAAATGGGACGTTCTCTCAAAAAGGGCCCGTTTGTCGATGGCCATCTGATCGACAAGGTCGAAGCTGCCCGCGCTACCAGCGACAAGCGCCCGATCAAGACCTGGTCGCGTCGTTCGACGATCCTCCCCGAGTTCATCGGTCTGACGATCGCGGTTCACAACGGCAAGCAACACATTCCGGTGTTCGTCACCGAGAACATGGTTGGTCACAAGCTCGGCGAATTTTCGCTGACCCGGACGTTCAAGGGTCACACCGCCGGCAAGAAGGCCAAGAAGTAAGGAGCTGACATGGAAACTCTTGCAAGTCTGCGAGGCGTACGCCTCTCTGCCCAGAAGGGCCGCCTGGTGGCGGATCTGGTGCGCGGCAAGCCGGTCGGTCAGGCTCTCAACATCCTGGCTTTCTGCCCCAAGAAGGGGGCCGGAATCGTCAAGAAAGTGCTCGAGTCGGCCATTGCCAACGCCGAGCACAACGACGGTGCCGACATCGACGAGCTGAAGGTGAAAACCATCTACGTCGAAAAGGGCATGGTCTTGAAGCGCTTTACCGCGCGTGCCAAGGGCCGTGGCAATCGGATCATCAAGCCGACCTGCCACATCTACCTGACCGTCGGAAACTGAGGAACCGCCATGGGACAGAAAATTCATCCGACTGGCTTCCGTCTGGCCGTCACCAAGAACTGGAGTTCCCGCTGGTACGCCAACAGCAAGGATTTCCCGGGGATGCTCAACGAGGACACCAAGGTCCGCGAGTATCTCAAGCGCAAGCTTGCCCACGCTTCCGTGGGTCGGGTCCTGATCGAGCGTCCGGCGAAGAACGCCCGCGTTACCGTCTATTCCGCCCGTCCGGGTGTGGTCATCGGCAAGAAGGGCGAAGACATCGAAGCGCTGCGCAGCGATCTGCAACGGATCATGGGCGTTCCCGTCCATGTCTCCATCGAGGAGATCCGCAAGCCCGAACTCGACGCCCAACTGATCGCCGATTCCATCGCCCAGCAACTTGAAAAGCGCATCATGTTCCGCCGCGCAATGAAGCGCGCCATGCAGAACGCCATGCGCCTCGGCGCCCAAGGCATCAAGGTCATGAGCGCCGGGCGCTTGAACGGTGCCGAAATCGCCCGTAGCGAGTGGTATCGCGAGGGTCGCGTGCCTTTGCACACGCTGCGTGCCGACATCGATTACGCGGTATCCGAAGCCCTCACGACCTACGGCATCATCGGCATCAAAGTCTGGGTCTACAAGGGTGAGATGCTGGGCCGCAACGAGCAGCCGGAAGTCGTTGAGCCGTCCGCGGCCCCCGACGACAGGAAGGCGCGTCGCGCGCCGGCCAAACCTGCCGGAGAAGCCGACAAGCCCCGTACCCGCACGGTCAAGAAGGCCGAAGGCGCCGAAGGGGAAGCCAAGCCGGCCGTCAAGCGTGTCAGAAAGGCAGGTGCCTAAATGCTGCAACCGAATCGTCGCAAATACCGCAAGGAGCATAAGGGCCGCAACGAGGGTCTTGCGACCCGCGGCACCAAGGTCTCCTTCGGCGAATGGGGTCTCAAGGCTACCGGTCGTGGCCGTCTGACTGCGCGTCAGATCGAGGCCGCCCGTCGTGCCATGACCCGCCACATCAAGCGGGGCGGCCGCATCTGGATTCGTATCTTTCCGGACAAGCCGATTTCCAAGAAGCCGGCCGAAGTCCGTATGGGTAACGGTAAGGGCAACCCGGAATACTGGGTCGCCGAAATCCAGCCCGGCAAGGTGCTGTACGAAATGGACGGCGTCGACGAGGCGCTGGCTCGCGAGGCGTTTGCCCTGGCTGCCGCCAAGCTGCCGATTTCTACCACCTTCGTCACTCGCCATCTGGGGTAACCATGAAAGCTAGCGAACTGAGAACCAAGAGCGCGGACGAGCTCAACAAGGAACTGCTGGACCTCCTCAAGGCCCAATTCGGCCTGCGCATGCAGGTTGCCACCCAGCAGTTGTCCAACACCAGCCAACTGGGTAAGGTCCGTCGCGACATTGCCCGGGTCCGCACCCTGATCCGTGAGAAGGCGGTCCAACAATGAGCGAAACCACCAGCATCAAGCGCACGCTGATCGGCCGCGTGGTCAGCGACAAAATGGACAAGACCGTCACTGTCCTGATCGAGCGCAAGGTCAAGCACCCCATGTACGGCAAGGTCATGGTCCGATCCAAGAAGTATCACGCCCACAATGACGGCAACACCGCCAAGGCCGGCGATCTGGTCCAGATCGAAGAAACGCGTCCGGTTTCCAAGACCAAGACCTGGCGGGTTTCCAGCGTCCTGGAGAAGGCCGTCGTCGTCTGAACCGGAACCCTTGCATGGTTGGAAAGAGGCCGGTATAATCCGGCTTCTTTTTTCGCCGCGTGTCTCCGGTGCGCAGCGAAAAACCTCAACCCGTACGGGTTCCAAGACTGTCCGCGACTTCGCGGGATAAGTTGGAGTTAATTTAAATGATTCAGATGCAGACGATTCTGGACGGCGCCGACAACACGGGCGCGCGTTCGGTAATGTGTATCAAGGTGCTCGGTGGCTCCAAGCGCCGCTACGCCGGCATCGGCGACGTTATCAAGGTGAGCATCAAGGACGCCGCACCGCGCGGCCGCGTCAAGAAGGGCGACGTCTATAACGCCGTGGTCGTTCGTACGGCCAAGGGCGTCCGCCGCCCCGACGGATCCCTGATCCGCTTCGACGGCAATGCCGCCGTCCTCCTCAACAACAAGCTGGAGCCCATCGGCACCCGCATCTTCGGCCCCGTGACCCGCGAACTGCGTTCCGAGCGCTTCATGAAGATCGTGTCCCTGGCCCCGGAAGTGCTGTAAGGAGCGCATGATGGAAAAGATCAAGAAGGGCGACGACGTCGTCGTCATCACCGGCAAGGATAAAGGCAAGCGCGGCACCGTGCTGGCCCGCATCGATGCCGAGCACGTCGTGGTCGAAGGCGTGAATCGCGCCAAGAAGCACGTCAAGCCGAACCCCATCAAGGGGGTCACCGGCGGCATCGTCGACAAGGACATGCCGATCCATATTTCCAATGTCGCCCTCTATAATCCGGCGAGCAAGAAGGCTGACCGCGTCGGCTTCAAGCTCCTGGAAGACGGCCGCAAGATTCGCGTGTTCAAGTCGAACGGCGAACCGGTGAACGCTTAAGGAGCAGTCATGGCGCGTTTGCAACAGTTTTACAGGGACACCGTGGTCGGTGAGATGACCCAGAAGTTCGGCTACAAGTCGGTCATGCAGGTGCCCCGCATTACCAAGATCACGCTGAATATGGGCGTCGGCGAAGCTGTCGCCGACAAGAAGGTGCTTGAGAACGCCCTCGGCGACATGCAGAAGATCGCTGGCCAAAAGCCGGTGACCACCAAGGCCCGCAAGTCCATCGCCGGATTCAAGATTCGCGACGGTTACCCCATCGGCTGCATGGTGACCCTGCGCGGTCCCCGCATGTTCGAATTCCTTGACCGTCTGGTGACCGTAGCCCTGCCTCGCGTCCGCGACTTCCGCGGCATTTCCGGCAAGGGTTTTGACGGCCAGGGCAACTACAACATGGGCGTCAAGGAACAGATCATCTTCCCGGAAATCGAGTACGACAAGATCGACGCGCTCCGGGGTATGAACATCAGCATCACCACGACCGCGAAGACCGACGCAGAAGCCAAGGCCCTGCTCGCCGCCTTCAAGTTCCCGTTCAAGAATTGAGGCAATCATGGCAAAACTTGCTCTGATCAACCGTGAAGAGAAGCGCCGCAAACTGGTGGCCCAGTACGCCAAGAAGCGTGCTGCCCTGGAGGCGATCATCGATAACGTGAGCCTCTCCGAAGCCGAGCGCTACGAAGCCCGTCTGAAGCTGCAGGCCCTGCCCCGCAACTCCAGCCCGTCCCGTTTGCGCAACCGATGCCAATTGACCGGTCGTCCGCGGGGGGTTTTCCGTAAGTTCGGACTGTGCCGGAACAAGATCCGCGAACTTGCCTTCAATGGCGAGATTCCGGGTGTGGTCAAGGCCAGCTGGTAAGGAGATACAGAAATGGCTATGAGCGATCCCATCGCGGACATGCTGACCCGCATCCGCAACGCCCAGCTCGCCGAGAAGGCGTCTGTGTCCATGCCCTCTTCCAAGCTCAAGGTGGCCATCGCCGCCGTGCTCAAGGATGAAGGCTACGTCGAAGATTTCGCCGTCCGTGAGGCCGAAGGCAAGGCCACCCTGGATATCGCCCTCAAGTATTACGCCGGCCGTCCGGTCATCGAGCGTATCGAGCGCGTTTCCAAGCCTGGCCTGCGCATCTACAAGGGCTGTGACGACATTCCTCGCGTCATGAACGGCTTGGGCGTGGCCATCGTGTCCACCCCCAAGGGTGTGATGACCGACCGCAAGGCTCGCGCCAGCAAGGTTGGCGGCGAAGTCCTTTGCATCGTGGCCTAAGGGAGGAAACATGTCTCGTATCGGCAAGAATCCCATCACCCTGCCCGCCGGCGTCGAAGTCAAGCTGGTCGACGGAGCCATCACCGTCAAGGGGCCTCTGGGCACCCTGACCGCCTCCGCCCACCCGGCAGTCCAGGTGGCCGTCGAAGGTCAAAGCATCGTCGTTTCGACGGTGACCGGTGCTGCAAATGCTGCCGCCATGTGGGGCACCATGCGTGCCAACCTCAACAACATGGTGACCGGCGTTTCCCAGGGCTTCCAAAAGAAGCTGCAGCTGGTCGGCGTCGGGTATCGGGCCCAGGCTCAGGGGGACACCCTGAACCTGACCCTCGGCTTCTCCCATCCCGTCGCGCACAAGATGCCCGACGGCGTCAAGGTCGAATGTCCCACCCAGACCGAAATCCTGATCAAGGGTTTCGACAAGCAACGGGTTGGACAGGTCGCCGCTGAGATCCGCGCTTATCGCAAACCCGAGCCCTATAAGGGCAAGGGCGTGCGCTACGCCGATGAAGTGGTGGTTATCAAGGAAACCAAGAAGAAGTAAGGGTGGCATATGTTTAACAAGAAACAAGCGCGTCTGCGCCGTGCCCGCAAAACCCGGGCCAAAATCGCCGAGCTCAAGGCTGTGCGCTTGTGCGTTAATCGCACCAACCTGCACATCTACGCCCAGATCATTTCGCC
>SSTA01000142.1 GCA_009469685.1 Azonexaceae bacterium
ACTTCCGGATGGGTGTAGGCGACGCCGGGGATGACCTGGGCGTCGAAGGCCGCCTTGTGTCCCGCCGCAACCTCGGCGGCGACGTGGGCCTCGTGGACCGCCTTGTGGGCCAGCATGGGGTTGCCGACGATGTCGCCGATGGCGAAGATGTGGGGCACGTTGGTGCGCATCTGGGCGTCCACCGGGATGAAACCGCGGTCGGTCACCGCCACCCCGGCCTTGTCGGCGGCGATCTTCTTGCCGTTGGGGCTGCGGCCGGCGGCCTGGAGGATCATGTCGTAGCGCACGGCTTCGGCATTCGGGGCGCCCTCGCCCTCGAACTTGACCCACAGGCCGTCGTCCTTGGCCTCCACCGCGACGGTCTTGGTCTTCAGCATGATGCGCTCGAAACGGTGGGCGTTCTGCTTCTCCCACACCTTGACCGCGTCGCGATCGGGCCCTTGCATCAGGCCGTCGAGCATTTCGACCACGTCGACCTTGGCGCCCAGGGTCGAATAGACGGTGGCCATTTCCAGGCCGATGATGCCTCCGCCGATGACCAGCATCTTCTTCGGCACGAACCTGAGTTCGAGGGCGCCGGTGGAATCGACGATGCGCGGGTCGCGGGGAATGAAGGGCAGATGCACGGCCGCCGAGCCGGCGGCGATGATGCACTTCTGGAACTTGATGATCTTTTTCGAACCCGTCTTGTCCTGGCTGCTGCCGGTGGTTTCTTCGACCTCGATGTGGTGCGGATCCAGGAAGGACCCGTAACCGCGAACGATGTCGACCTTGCGGCCTTTGGCCATCCCGGCGAGTCCAACCGTCAATTTGCCGACCACCTTGTCCTTGTGGGTGCGCAGCTTGTCGATATCGACCGCCGGAGCAGCGAAGCTGACGCCGAGGTCGGCCATGTGGTTGGCCTCGTCCATCACCGCGGCGACGTGGAGCAGGGCCTTGGACGGGATGCAGCCGACGTTGAGGCAAACGCCGCCCAGGGTGGCGTAGCGTTCGACGATGATGGTCTTCATGCCCAGGTCGGCGGAGCGGAAGGCAGCGGAGTAACCGCCGGGACCGGCACCGAGGACCAGCATCTCGCACTCGAGGTCGGCACCGCCGGCATGGCTGCCGGCCACCGGAGCCGGAGCGGCGGCCGCCGGAGCAGCAGCCGGGGCGGCCGCTTGCGGAGCGGGAGCCGCCGCAGCGGCCGCAGCGCCCGCCTCGACTTTGATCAGCAGCGAACCTTCGCTGACCTTGGAACCGAGCTGGACCAACACTTCCTTGACGGTGCCGGCGACGGTGCTGGGCACGTCCATGGTCGCCTTGTCCGATTCCAGGGTGCAGATGGCGTCGTCTACCTTGATGGGGTCTCCCACCTTGACGAAGAGGTCGATGACCGGGACGTCGGAGAAATCGCCGATGTCGGGGACTTTCACTTCAACCAGATTGCTCATGGTCATTCCCCCTTACAGCGCCACGCGGCGGAAGTCCGCCAGCAGCTGGGCGATATACACGTTGAAGCGGGTCGCCAGGGCGCCGTCGATGACGCGGTGATCGGCGGTCAGCGACAGCGGCAGGGTCAGGCGCGGCACGAATTGCTTGCCGTCCCACACCGGCTTCATCGCTGACTTGTTCACTCCCAGGATGGCCACTTCCGGCGCATTGACGATAGGCGCGAAGTAGGTGCCGCCGATGCCGCCCAGGCTGGAGATGGTGAAGCACGCTCCGGACATGTCCGCCGGCTTCAGCTTGCCGTCGCGGGCCTGCTTGGCGAGGTCGCCGGATTCCTGGGCGAGTTCGAAGACGGACTTCTTGTCGGCGTTCTTGATCACCGGTACGACCAGGCCGTTCGGCGTGTCGGCCGCGAAACCGATGTTGAAGTACTTCTTCAGCACCAAGTTGTCACCATCCAGCGAAGCGTTGAATTCCGGATACTTCTGCAGTGCCTTGACGCAGGCCTTGATGATGAAGGCGAGCATGGTCAGCTTGGCGCCGCCGCCCTTCTCGTTTTCCTTGTTCAACTGAACGCGGAAGGCTTCGAGATCGGTGATGTCGGCGTCTTCGTGATAGGTCACGGCGGGGATCATCACCCAGTTGCGGGACAGGTTCTGGCCGGAGATCTTCTTGATCCGCGAGAGGAGCTTGACCTCGACCTCGCCGAACTTGGCGAAATCGACCTTGGGCCAGGGCAGCAGGTCGAGGACGCCGCCGCCGGTGACGCCACCGGTGGCCGGGGCGACCGGGCCGGAGATGGCGCCGGACATCACGCCCTTGACGTACTTGGTGAGGTCTTCCTTGACGATGCGACCCTTGGGGCCGCTGGCGGCGACCTTGGACAGGTCGACCCCCAGTTCCCGGGCGTAGGCGCGGACCGAGGGCGAGGCGTGCACCTTGCTGCCGATGGGCAGGGCCGGCGCCAAGGCGGCGGGAGCGGCCACGGGTGCGGCAGGAGTTGGGGCAGGAGTTGGGGCGGGAGCCGCCGGGGCCGAGGCAGGCGCCGCGGTCGGTGCGGCCACGGCAGGAGCCGGTGCCGCGGATGCCGCAGCGCTACCGGATTCCACCTTGATCAACAGCGCGCCCTCGCTGACCTTGGAACCCAACTGGACCAGGACTTCCTTGACCACGCCGGCGGCGGTGGAAGGCACGTCCATGGTCGCCTTGTCGGACTCCAGGGTGCAGATGGCGTCGTCCACCTTGACGGTATCGCCCACTTTGACGAAAAGATCGATGACCGGTACGTCTGAAAAGTCGCCGATGTCGGGCACCTTGACTTCGATCACGCCACCGCCAGCGGCGGGCGCGGCGGCAGGAGCAGCAGCGGGAGCGGGGGCTGGTGCGGCGGCAGCAGGTGCGGGAGCGGCGGGAGGGGCGGCGGTGGCTGCGGCACCGGATTCGACCTTGATCAGCAACGATCCTTCGCTGACCTTGGCCCCGACCTGCACCAGCACTTCCTTGACCACGCCGGCGACCGTGCTCGGCACGTCCATGGTGGCCTTGTCGGATTCCAGGGTGGCGATGGCATCGTCGACCTTGATACTGTCGCCGACCTTGACGAAGAGGTCGATGACCGGCACGTCGGAAAAATCGCCGATATCGGGGACTTTGACTTCGATGAGTTGGCTCATGGTCGTCTCCCTCTTAGACCGACAGGGGATTCGGCTTGGCCGGATCCAGGTTGTACTTGACCAGGGCGGCGGCGACCTTTTCGCGCTCGATCTTGCCTTCGTCGGCCAGCGCCTTGAGGGCCGCCAGGGTCACCCAGTGGCGATCCACCTCGAAGTGGTGGCGCAACCTCTCGCGGGTATCGGAGCGGCCGAAGCCGTCGGTGCCCAGGGTGACATAGCTGCCCTTGACGTAGGGGCGGATCTGCTCGGCGAAGAGCTTGATGTAATCCGTCGCGGCAACCACCGGCCCTTCCGCGTCGGCGAGCATCTGTTCGACGTGCGATCGCTTGGGTGCTTCCAAGGGGTGGAGGAGGTTCCAGCGGGCCGTGCTCTGGCCGTCCCGGGCGAGTTCATTGAAGCTCGGGCAACCCCAGAGGTCGGCCTCGACGCCCCAGTCCTTCCGGAGCAGATCGGCAGCCGCAATGACCTCGCGGAAGATGGTCCCGGAGCCCAGCAGCTGGACGCGCAACTTTCCTTTGCCGCCGCTCTTGAAGCGGTACATGCCCTTGATGATGTCGGCCTCGGCGCCCTTCGGCATTTCCGGGTGCTCGTAGTTCTCGTTCATCACCGTGATGTAGTAGAAGACGTCCTCCTGCTCCTGGTGCATGCGGCGCAGGCCGTCCTGGGTAATGACGGCGACTTCGTACTGGAAAGTCGGGTCGTAGGAAACGCAGTTGGGGATGAGTTGCGAGAGGATCAGGCTGTGGCCGTCCTCGTGCTGCAGGCCTTCGCCGTTGAGGGTGGTGCGGCCGGCGGTGCCGCCGATCAGGAAGCCGCGGGCCCGTTGGTCACCGGCGGCCCAGCAGAGGTCGAGGACCCGCTGCAGGCCGAACATGGAGTAGCAGATATAGAAGGGGATGGTCTGCACGCCATGGACCGAGTAGGCCGTGGCGGCGGCGATCCAGTCGCTCATGGCGCCGGCTTCGTTGATGCCTTCCTGCAAGACCTGGCCGCTCTTCGATTCCTTGTAGAACATGAGCTGGTCATGGTCTTCCGGAACGTAGTTCTGGCCTTCCTGGTTCCAGATGCCGACGGCGCGGAACATGCCTTCCATGCCGAAGGTGCGGGACTCGTCCGGAACGATGGGCACCACGTTCTTGCCGACCGCCTTGTCCTTCAGGAGCATGTTCATGATGCGGACGATGGCCATGGTCGTCGACAATTCGCGACCTTCGCCGGAAGCCTTCAAGAGGGCGTCGAACTTATCCAGGGCGGGCACGGCCAGGGGGTCGGCCTTGCGTCGGCGCTGGGGCAGGAAACCGCCGAGGTCCAGGCGGCGCTGGCGCATGTACTGGTATTCCGGCGAGTCCTCGGCGAACTTCAGGTAGGGCAGGGCGTCCAGTTGATCGTCGGGCACCGGCAGGCCGAAGCGGTCGCGGAAGCGGCGCACCGCATCGTGGTCCAGCTTCTTCTGCTGGTGGGAGATGTTCATGGCCTCGCCGGCCTGGCCCATGCCGAAACCCTTGATGGTCTTGGCCAGGATCAGGGTCGGAGCGCCCTTGTGCTCAGTGGCGGCCTTGTAGGCGGCGAAGATCTTGAAGATGTCGTGGCCGCCGCGGTTCAATTGCCAGACCTCGTCGTCGGTCCAATCGGCGACCAGTGCCTTGAGTTCCGGCGTGTTGAAGAAGTATT
This sequence comes from Azonexaceae bacterium, assembly GCA_009469685.1. The sequence continues at coordinate 4,776 of SSTA01000142.1, forward strand.
CGCGGACGTAGGCGCCGTCCTTGGCCTTGAAGGTCTGGTACTCGCCGTCGACGCATTCCATCATGCGCTTCTTGAGGATGCCCTTCTTGTCGCGGGCGAAAAGGGCGTCCCAGTGGGTGCCCCAGATCAGCTTGACGACGTTCCAGCCGGCGCCTCGGAATTCGGCTTCCAGTTCCTGGATGATCTTGCCGTTGCCGCGTACCGGCCCGTCCAGGCGCTGCAGGTTGCAGTTGATGACGAAGACCAGGTTGTCCAGCTTCTCGCGGCCGGCCATGCCGATGGCGCCCAGGGACTCGACCTCGTCGGTCTCGCCGTCGCCGAGGAAGGCCCAGACCTTGCGCTTTTCGGCCTTGGCCGCGTCGATCAGGCCGCGGGAGGCGAGGTACTTCATGAAGCGGGCCTGGTAGATGGCCTGGATCGGGCCCAGCCCCATGGAGACGGTGGGGAACTGCCAGAAATCCGGCATCAGCCAGGGATGGGGGTAGGAGGAGATGCCCTTGCCGCCGGTTTCCTGGCGGAAATTGTCCATCTGCTCTTCGGTCAGTCGCCCGAGCATGAAGGCGCGGGCATAGACGCCGGGCACCGAGTGGCCCTGGAAGAAGATCAGGTCGCCGTCGTGGTCGGCCGAGGGGGCGTGCCAGAAGTGCGAGAAGCCGACGTCGTAGAGGGCGGCCGCGGAGGCGAAGGAGGCGATGTGCCCGCCGACGTTGGTGTCCTTATTGGCGCGCACCACCATGGCCATGGCGTTCCAGCGGATATAGGAGTGGATCTTGATCTCCAGGTCCGCGTTGCCGGGGTATTTGGGCTGCTGGTCGGCGGGAATGGTGTTGATGTACTCGGTGTTGGCCGAGTAGGGAATATCGATGCCGTCTTCCCGGGCCTGAGCGATCAGAGTCTCGATCAGGTAATGGGCGCGGGCGGCGCCCTCCTGGGCAAGCACGCCTTCTAGCGCTTCGACCCATTCGCGGGTTTCTTGGGGGTCGGTGTCGGCGGCGGTGGCGGGGGGGTGGTCGGCCATGGTTCGTCTCCTCGTTTGAACTGGATTTTGTCGGGCCTGGTGGGCCCGACAACTCTAACGCTTGGAGCTCCCGCCGGGTAGGTCTGGGGGATCCAATATTTCACATCGTAAAACATAACTTCACGATACGCAACTGTGGTTAACCCTTAGATCACTGCCCCGATCTGCCGGACGCGCGGGGTCATCGAATCCCCACTCATAACAAACTACATTAAGTATTCATATTGCAGCCTTGATTTTTAATGGAAAAAATCCGCAGAATACTTCTCCAAAAAGTGCCGTAAGTCCTTGTCTTCACTGAAAAAAATCATCGGATTGCCCTTGACTGCCCTCTTGGCGTGTTCTAAAGTGGGAAAACGTGTTTAAAAGTGGGTAACAAGGGGGAGATCGGGTGTTCGAGGGTGCAGCGGCGTTAAGTCTGGATGCGAAAGGGCGCATGGCCATTCCGGCCCGCCACCGGGATTCGCTCCTGGCTGCCGGCGAAGGGGCTCTGGTCCTGACCGCCCATCCCCACCGCTGTCTTCTCCTCTATCCGGCTCCGGCCTGGCAGCCCATCCGCGATCAGGTGCTGAAGGCCTCCAGCCTCGATCCCAAGTCAGCCTCGATCAAACGCGTGCTGGTCGGGAATGCCCGCACCGAGGAGCTCGATTCGGCGGGCCGCCTGCTGGTCGCTCCCGAACTTCGGTCTTACGCCAATCTGGAGAAGACGGTCTATCTCGTCGGAATGGGGAGCCATTTCGAAATCTGGAGCGAGTCCGGCTGGCAGAAGCAAAACGATCTTGCCGCAGAGGCCTTGTCCGGTGACTTGCCGCCCGGGCTCGGAGACCTGGTGCTGTGACCCGCCGGAACGTCCGCCCGGCTCACGGTCGCACAGGGGCTCGGCGGGAATGCGCGGCGACCATTTCCTTAGCGCTTTTGCCGGGAACGCGGCGATGAGCGCCCTGCACGTCAGCGTCCTTCTCGACGAAGCCGTCGACGCGCTAGCGGTCCGGCCGGACGGGGCCTATATCGACGCCACTTTCGGGCGTGGCGGTCATAGCCGCGCCATCCTTGCGCGGCTGGGAGACGGCGGGCGCCTGCTGGCCTTCGACCGCGATCCGCAGGCGATTGTCGCCGGCGAGGCGATCAACGATCCGAGGTTTCGTCTCGTGCATGCTGCCTTTGGCGATCTGGCCGCGGGAGCGGCCGACGCTGGCTTCGGTTCGGTGGATGGTGTGCTGTTTGACGTAGGGGTGTCGTCGCCCCAAATCGACGACAAGGAGCGGGGGTTCAGCTTCCGCCACGATGCTCCCCTCGACATGCGGATGGACACCACCCGCGGCGAGACGGCGGCGGAATGGCTGGCGCGGGCCGAAGAGCGAGACATCGTTGAGGTGATAAAAAATTATGGCGAAGAACGGTTTGCTGTCCAGATTGCAAAGAAGGTTGTGGCTGCTCGGGGCGAACAACCTCTTGTCACAACAGGCCAGTTCGCGGCCCTTGTACGCTCGGCCGTGCGCACCCGTGAGCCAGGGCAGGACGCGGCGACGCGCAGCTTTCAAGCTCTACGGATTCATATCAATCAGGAACTCCGCCAGCTTGAGGTAGCGCTTCCTCAGGCCCGCGACCTGCTGCGACCGGGAGGTCGCTTGGTGGTGATCGCCTTTCATTCCCTGGAGGACCGCATCGTCAAGCGTTTCCTGCGTGCGCAGGAAACGCCGGACGAGCTGCCCAAGAGGCTGCCGCTTCGGGCGGATCAGTTGCCGCAGCCACTTTTGCGGTCGATAGGTAAAGCTGTGCGGCCGTCGGAACGCGAGGTGGGCGCCAATCCTCGGGCGCGAAGCGCGGTCATGCGCGTGGCGGAGAAACTCTGATGCTGCGCATCAACCTCTTCCTGCTGCTGGTCCTGGTGGTGTGCGCTTTGCTGGGAGTCACGGCCCAGCATCGGGCTCGCAAGCTCTTTCAGGATCTGGAATCGGAGCAGGAGCGGGCGCGCCAGCTGGACGTCGAATTCGGGCAGCTTCAGTTGGAAATGTCGACCTGGGCGACCCACCCTCGGGTCGAGCAGATCGCCCGGGAAAAGTTACGCATGCGCCAGCCCGATGCCTACGGCAAGGCGGCCGAACCGGCGGCTCCTTCCCGCGGAAGGAGGGGTTGATGGTCGTTCGCCGTCGCGGTCACGCTGCCCATCGTTATGCCGAGAGTCCGGTGCTCCAGCTGGCGCTCCAGGGTTGGCGCTCCCGCCTGGTCGGATTGACCCTCATGGCGGCCTTCGGACTGCTCGCCGGCCGCAGCTTCTACCTGCAGATCCTCGATACCGATTTCCTGCAGGGGAAGGGCGAGTCCCGCTACCGGCGCGATATCGAAGTGTCCGCCTCCCGGGGCAAGATCGTCGATCGCAACGGCGACCTGCTGGCCGTGTCGACGCCCATGAAATCGATTTGGGCGATCCCTGTCGACGCACGCCAGATGGGCCTGGAGCAACGGCAAAAGCTGGCCGGCCTGCTCGAAATGCCATCCCGCGAACTGGACAGTCGCCTGGCCGGCGACAAGGGCTTCACCTTCCTGAAACGACAGGTTCCGCCTGAGGTGGCCGAGCGGGTGGACGCGCTCAAGTTGCCTGGGGTCCATCAGGAGAAGGAATACCGCCGCTTCTATCCCTCGGGGGACATGACTGCCCACATGGTGGGTTTCACCGGGGTGGACGACAAGGGACTCGAAGGCGTCGAGCTGGCCTTCCAGAGGAGTCTTGAAGGGCGGCCGGGGAGCCGCAGCGTGATCAAGGACCGCCGGGGCCGGATCGTCGAGGACGTCGGTGCCCTGAAGCCGCCCCAGGACGGCCGCGACGTCCATCTGGCCCTGGACTCGAAAATCCAGTACCTCGCCTACAGCCATCTGAAGGCTGCGGTAATAGAAAACAACGCTCGCGCGGGCGGCGCCATTGTCCTGGACGCCCGCAGCGGCGAAGTGCTCGCACTGGTCAATTTTCCCACTTACAACCCCAATAATCGGGAGCGGCTCTCCGGGGCGCAATTGCGCAACCGGGCAATCACCGACACCTTCGAACCGGGATCCATCCTCAAGCCTTTCACCGCCGCCCTCGCCCTCGAGCGGGGCAAGGTGCGGTTCGATACCGTCATCGACTGCGCTCCCGGCCGCATGACCATCGGCAACGCCACCATTTCGGATGCCCATCCCCATGGCGCGCTGACTGTCGCCCAGGTGATTCAGAAATCGTCCAACGTCGGCACGGCGAAAATCGCCTTCCATTTCGCTCCCCGCGAAATGTGGGAAATGTACGACGCCGTCGGATTCGGCCAGCAGCCCGGGCTCGGGTTTCCGGGCGAAGTGGGCGGACGCCTGCGGCCCTGGAAGTCCTGGCGGCCGATCGAGCAGGCCACGATGTCCTACGGCCACGGGATTTCCGTCAGCCTGATTCAGATCGCCCGTGCCTACACCGTCTTCGCCCGCGATGGCGATCTGATTCCCCTCTCGCTGGTGCGCCTGGACGAGGCGCCGGTCAAGGGGGCGCAAGTCTTTTCTCCGGAAACCGCGAGGGAAATCCGCGCCATGCTCGAAATGGCCGTTCAGCCCGAAGGCACGGCGCCCAAGGCGCGGGTCGCCGGATATCGGGTCGGGGGCAAGACCGGGACGGCGTACAAGCTGGAGAACGGCGTCTATGCGCGCAAGTACGTCGCTTCCTTTGTGGGATTGGCGCCCCTCAGCGATCCCCGGCTGGTGGTGGCGGTGATGATCGACGAACCTTCGGGCACCGCCCACTATGGCGGCGATGTCGCCGGACCGGCCTTTTCCCGTATCGCCGCCGGAGCCCTGCGCACGCTGGGAATCAAACCGGACGCTCCGGTGCAGATGGCACAAGGGAATGTGCCGGCCGAAAAGGAGCGTCTGTGACCGCCGTGCGGGATATTCTCGCTAGCTTCGCTGCTCGTGGGGTCGAACTCAGGGGCGTTGCCGACGACAGTCGCCGGGTGCGCCCGGGAGACGTGTTTCTCGCCTATCCCGGCGACAGTGCCGATGGGCGTCGCCATATCGGGGATGCCATTGCGCGGGGGGCCGCCGCGGTGGTCTGGGAGCCGGGCGGTGCCTTTGCCTGGGATGCGGCGTGGCGGGTCCCTCAGGCGCAAGGTACGGGTTTGCGGGACCTGGCCGGCCCGCTCGCCCACGAAATCTACGGCCGCCCCAGCGAGCGGCTTTCCCTGGTGGCGGTCACCGGCACCAATGGCAAGACGACCGTCAGCCAGTGGATTGCGCGCAGCTACCCGGGCATCTGCGGCATCATCGGCACCCTCGGAGCGGGATTGCCGGGGCGCTTGCAGGAGACCGGCTTCACCACGCCGGAAGCGACTACCCTGATGGCGACCCTGGCCGAGTTTCATCGCGGCGGCGCCGTCGCCTGCGCGCTCGAAGCGAGTTCGATAGGGATAGAAGAGGGGCGCATGAACGGCGCCCGGGTCGACGTGGCGGTCTTCACCAATCTGACCCGCGATCATCTCGATTACCACGGCACCATGGATGCCTACGCGGCGGCCAAGGAGCGCCTGTTCGCCTGGCCGCGGCTGAGGGCCGCAGTCGTCAACCTCGACGATTCCTTCGGTCGAATGCTGGCCCGCAAAACCATCGCCTCCCGCATCCTCGGCTACACGGTTGGCGAAGGTGAATCAGCCGCGGAGGCAACGGTCAGGGCCGAAAATCCGACCGCCGCGGACGGCGGCCAGAACTTCACTCTGGTCGTGCCCAATGGTCGCGTCGAAGTGCATACCGAACTGCTGGGCCGCTACAACCTGTCCAACCTTCTGGCGGTGGCGGCGGTACTCCACGATGCCGGCCTTACCGCCCGCGAAATCGGCGAGTGCCTCGCCGTCCTGACCCCGCCGCCGGGCCGCCTCGAGCGTCTGGGCGGTGTCGGCGAGCCCCTGGTCGTCGTCGACTATGCCCATACTCCGGACGCTCTGGAGAATGCCCTGGCTGCCTTGCGGGAGGTGGCGGCGGCCCGCGGAGGACGGCTGGTCGTGGTCTTCGGCTGCGGCGGCGACCGCGACCGCGGCAAGCGTCCGGTCATGGGCGAGGTCGCCACGCAGAGGGCCGATGCGGTGATCCTGACCAGCGACAATCCGCGCGGCGAAGACCCCGATGCCATCCTTGCCGAGATCCGCGCTGGAGCCCCGGGTGCGACAGTCGAGCCGGATCGCGCCACGGCAATCCATGCGGCCGTCCGGGGCGCCGGTCCCCGCGACGTCGTGCTGCTCGCCGGCAAGGGGCACGAAAACTATCAGGAGGCCGGCGGCGTGCGCCGGCCCTTCTCCGACATCGAAACCGCCGCGGCGGCCCTGGCGGCCCGGACGACAACCTCGCCGGAGGCGGGACAATGAACTGGGATCTGGATCGAATCGCCGTGGCGGTGGGAGGCCATCGGGTCGGCCCCAATGTCGCCGTTGCCGGCGTCTCTTCCGACACCCGCAGCGTGGCTCCGGGGCAACTCTTCGTCGCCCTCAAGGGGGAGCGATTCGATGCCCATGACTTCCTTGAAAATGCCTTGGCATCCGGTGCCGCCGCCCTGCTGGTGGCCGACGCCGCGCGGGTTCCGGCCGGCGCTTCGGCCGTGGTGGTGGATGACACCCGGCTCGCCCTCGGTCGCTTGGGCGCCGCCTGGCGGCGGAAATTCTCGATTCCGGTGGTGGCCGTGACCGGCTCCAACGGCAAGACCACCACCAAGGAAATGATTGCGGCGATTCTCAGGGCAGCCTTCGGCAACACCGTCCTGGCCACCCGAGGAAACCTCAATAACGACATCGGGCTGCCCCTGACCCTCCTGGGACTTGATGCCCACCACCGGGCGGCAGTGATCGAGATGGGCATGAACCATCCCGGCGAAATCGCCTATCTCGCTCCCCTGGGAGCGCCCACCGTGGCGGTGATCACCAACGCCCAGCGCGCCCACTTGGAAGGGATGGGCGATCTCAACGAGGTGGCCCGGGAGAAGGGTGCTCTCTACGGCGGATTGCTCGAGGCCGGCATCGCGGTCGTCAATGCCGACGACGCCTATGCCGACTACTGGCGTGGCGTGGCCGGTCACCATACGGTCCTGAGCTTCGGCATCGACGTTCCCGCCGATGTGCGCGGCGAAGTGCGCCAGCACGGGCTCGACATCGTCCTTCACCTGGTTTCTTCCCAGGGCGAGGCATCGATCCCCCTGGCGGTTCCCGGCCGCCACAACGCCCGCAATGCCGTAGCCGCTGCCGCCGCCTGCCTTGCGGCAGGCATTCCGCTGGCCGCCGTGGCTCGGGGGCTGGCCGATTTTTCGGGAGTCAAGGGTCGCCTGCAGCGGCGGCGGGGAATCAACGGCGCGGTCATCCTCGACGATACCTACAACGCCAATCCGGACTCCGTGCTCGCCGGTATCGACGTCCTGGCGTCGACCATCGGCCGCAAGATTCTTGTTCTCGGCGATATGGGCGAGATCGGGGACGCCAGCGCCCAGTATCACGACGAGGTCGGCGGCTATGCCAAGAGCCAGGGCATCGACCGGCTCTACACCCTGGGCGAGTCGTCTCCCCTGGCGGCCCGCAACTTCGGTGAAGGGGGGCAATCCTTCGGCGACGTGGGGGCTCTGGTGGTCGCACTCCTGCCCGAACTCACCCCGCATGCCACCGTGCTCGTGAAAGGATCACGCTTCATGAAGATGGAACGGGTCGCCGATGCCCTCGCAGCCCCCGCCCAGGACTCCGTCCCCGGGAATGGGTCGGTGGAGTCCGCGCCGGCGCGGCGCGCCGAGACCGATCAGGAGGCGGCGTAAATGCTCCTCGCCCTAGCCCAGTGGCTCGCCCAGGACGTGCGTTTCTTCAACGTCTTCAACTACATCACCCTGCGCACGGTGATGGCGGCGATGACCGCGCTGATCATCTCCTTCGCCGCCGGGCCACGGGTCATCCGCTGGCTGGCCGCCAAGAAGATCGGTCAGGCCGTGCGCACCGACGGACCCCAGACCCATCTGGTCAAGTCGGGCACTCCGACCATGGGCGGCGTGCTGATCCTCATCGCCATCGGGATCACCACCTTGCTGTGGGGAGACCTCACCAACAAGTATGTGTGGACGGTGCTGGTGGTGACCCTGGGGTATGGCATCGTCGGCTGGTACGACGACTGGAAGAAGGTCGTTTATCGCGATCCCAACGGTCTCGCCAGCCGCTGGAAGTTTTTCTGGCAGTCGGTGCTGGGCATCGGCGCCGCGTTGTTCCTGGCTTTTTCCGCCAAGTCGCCGGCGCAGACCGAGCTGATCGTGCCCTTCTTCAAGACCGTGGCCTATCCGCTGGGTATCGTCGGCTTCATCACGCTGACCTATTTCGTGATCGTCGGCACCTCCAACGCCGTCAACCTGACCGATGGTCTGGACGGCCTCGCCATCATGCCCACTGTACTGGTGGCCGCGGCCTTCGTGCTCTTTGCCTACGTCACCGGGCACGCGGTCTATGCCAAATACCTGTTCATTCCCTACGTTCCTGGGGCGGGCGAACTGTGCATCTTCCTGGGAGCCATGGCAGGAGCGGGCCTCGGGTTCCTGTGGTTCAACGCCTATCCGGCAGAAGTGTTCATGGGCGACGTGGGAGCCCTCGCCCTGGGGGCGGCCTTGGGCACGGTGGCGGTGATCGTCCGCCAGGAAATCGTGCTCCTCATCATGGGCGGCGTCTTCGTCGGCGAGACCCTGTCGGTGATGCTGCAGGTGACTTACTTCAAGTACACCAAGAAGAAATACGGCGAAGGGCGGCGCATCCTGCGCATGGCGCCCCTCCATCACCACTTCGAACAGTCAGGCTGGAAGGAAACGCAGGTCGTGGTCCGCTTCTGGATCATCACCATCATGCTGGTCCTCCTCGGCCTCTCCACCCTCAAGTTGCGGTAATGATGGAACTCAAGGGCAAGCGCATCCTCGTCGTCGGGCTCGGTGAATCCGGGCTGGCCATGGCCAAGTGGCTGGGCCGGCTGGGCGCCCGCGTGCGGGTTGCCGACTCCCGTGAAGCGCCGCCCAACGTCGGCGCCCTGCGCGACGCCGTGCCGGAGGCCGAACTGATCGCCGGCCCCTTCGTCGATGCGACCTTCGCCGGCGTCGACCTGATCGCCCTGTCCCCGGGCGTGCCCAAGGCGACACCCCAGATCGCCGACGCGTCGGCGCCGGTGATCTCCGAAATCGAACTCTTTGCCGCCGCCGTGCGCAAGTTTGCGCCGGCCTCGAAAATCGTCGGCATCACGGGCAGCAACGGCAAGACCACGACCACGGCGCTCACCGCCCACCTGCTCAACGGCGCCGGGGTGCCCGCGGTGGCCTGCGGCAACATCTCGCCGTCGGCCCTGGATGCCCTGATGGAATCTCTCGACGCCGGCAAGCTGCCGGCAGTGTGGGTGGTGGAACTCTCCAGCTTCCAATTGGAGACCACCGACAATCTGAACGCCGCCGCCGCCACCCTGCTCAACGTCTCCGAAGATCATCTGGACCGCTACGAGGGCAGTCTGGCCAATTACGCCGCTGCCAAGGCGCGCATCTTCCGGGGCAAGGGCGTCATGGTCCTCAATCGCGATGACGATTGGTCCATGGCCAACGGCCGTTGCGGGCGCACCCTGGTCACCTTCGGGCTCGGTGC